>CAXBLH010000077.1:0-15797 GCA_963976315.1 uncultured Dyadobacter sp. | reverse complement strand
AAAATGCCTCTCTGCCACATTATTGCTGCAGAATGTCCTTCAATATGCGTGGCAATGTTCCCTTGGCTTGGCCCGCCACTAGTAAATCCATATCCTCTACCTCGTGGAATGCCTCCTCTTTGTGTACCTCCCCATGGGCCGCCATCCACTCCACTTCGTAAGGGGAGGAGTTCAGTTCCAATCCTTAAAATACCGGTGATAGTGGCCTTCGAAGCAGTAGGCTGGGCAGGCAATTGAAAATAAGCACGGGCTTCTGCAATTGTTCGAGGCGTAACCGGTGCGGGACTTGCCGCTGGCGTCGCGGCTCGTGGCGTAGCAGGTGCAGGAGCTGGTGCCGCGGCAGGTGCTGGTGCCGGACTTGCCGGCCGTGCTGGTCTTGCCGTAGGAGCAGGAGCCGCAGGCCTTGGACGGGGTGTAGCGGGTCGTGATTCTGCAGCGACTGGCCTGCTGGGTTGAGCAGAAGCTCCCGCACTTCTCATTGTACTTCTGCCCCTTGCGGTGGCACCGGCAGCCATGGCAACGCCATCAACGGCGGCACCTAAATGTGAACCACGTTCCCCATCAATAAAATAACCTAAGGTACCAAAAATCCCACCTCTGATATTATCCCCCACTTGTAACTGGTATCCAAAATTAGCAGCACCTCTTTGACGCTCGACAGTGGACCTTGGCCCGCAGTATCCCATGCCATGGGAATCTGCCACACAAATTTCTTCATTTAGGTACCGATCCATTTCGGCTCTAGTGGGAGGCGAAGCGACTATAGAGCCATCATACATGTTTCCACGTATTAATATTTCTCGTAAAATACTTATATCCGACTGTCTTTGCTCCCGGGTGGGATTCGCATAACAGTGTCCAGGTGTTCCACCCCCAGCCACTATTAATCTTTGAATGAGAACGTCAGATAGGTTTTGTAGTTGATGTTCCGTAATTCTAACTCTGTCGCTTTGCTTACCATTTACGTCATAATTATTTATGGGGTCGTTTTTAACATAGGCATACATATTCACTCCATCCCCAATCCCAATCGGATCAGCACTTAGCCACCTGCCGAGCCAAGGTAAATAATACCTTGCGCTGTGGTATTCCAAACCGGTTTCTTCATCTCGTTCCACACCCGTATAGCGGTAACGCTTGGCTGCTGATTTTACTGCCCGGTTAACTGCCTGATATGCAGTTGTTCCAAATGGATGGTATTCTTCATAAGAAATAACTTTTGCTTCCGTCGTTCCTTCTAACTCTAATGAAGCGGAATTGAGGTGATTGTGTAATTGGTATCGTACCAAATGTTTTTCAGTTCCATCATCAATATCATTTCGGGTTTCTACCATTACAAACCGATGATCTTGATCTATCAAACTTAGACTCACTCGTTCTAGGCCGGCATGAGTCCCCGTATATTTTTTATACCATTCATAACCCGCTATGTAAATGCGCTCTTCTTTTTTGGTGGGCAACGCACCAGCAACGCCTTGATTCTCTGTTATTTTTCGGATTCTTTGTCCACTACCATCATATTGGTAATAAGTAATGACAGGAATATTGTCGGTGGTACAATGCTGACGGGTAGTAAGTACAACTTCTTCTTTAAAATTCCAGCTTATTCGCTCCAAATGAGGCAACGCTTCCAGATAACCATGCACTGCGTGATGTTGGTAATTGGTATAGCTCGCTGGATTGCCATTATCCCCAATTTGAGTATGTCTTATTCGGTTATTAGTCGATTCATAGACATACCCTCTGGTCCAGTTTCCTCCCGAAGCGAGGTGTTTCATTTCCAACATATTTCCAACTGCGTCGTATTGGTAGCGTTGAGTATAATTTCGAACTGCCATTGAATCTCCGGGATTCAGACTATGCATAAAAGGCTTATCATTCCAATTGTCGCAGTTCCCAAAATTAACAGCAGCATTATTTTCTCTTCCCGTTGCTTCTACCACTCGGTATAGGGCATCATAGGTATATTCACTGATAGGCTCAATAATTGAATTTGCAAAAAAACCAATTGGAATCGCCTTGTCTTCGATATGCGTTATATTTCCGATAGGGTCAAATGTATAATACAGATTTTGTAATATTTCCCCATTCCGACGTTTGCTTTCAAGCCTGTTGAGTCGGAAGGTATCTATATCATAATAGAATTTGGTTCTTACATCATTGCCATAGGTAATTTGATTACGTTGGCCCTTTTCGTTATAGTCAATGTCCTTAATGTAGCTTGCTGCTTCTAATGCGCCACTGTGTAATACGGTTTCACTTTTTAAGTATCCCGACTCATTATAGCTAGGGGTAATCACACTCCCGTCGGGTGCTGTTTGTTGTGTGATTCTACCCAAGGCATCGGTCAGGGTTGTAAAGGTGCACCCCGATCCAGGCTCTAAATCAAAGGCTAAATTGGCATCCGTCCAATTCGCTACTTCTTTGTATTTTCTAAATAATCGCCGCGTTGTAGCAAGAGGCTGGCCTTTAAAGTCGTATTGGGGTGTAGCAATAACGCCTCCTGTATCGAAATGCTGAATGACTTGGCCTAAAATATTTTGAGCTTGTAACCCTATTTCGTTCTGCCGGTTTCCGTCCGTTCTTTCGCCCGTCAAAAGACTTTCCCCATAGATAAACCTGTCGTACAGATGGTTTAACGGGGTACTACCATCTCCTCCAACTACTGAACTATGGAGAGGGCGGTGGGCATGGTCATAGAAATACTGAAATTCGTGGTTCCTTTCATCCCAAGTCCGTAGAGGCATACCCAGAATGTTCATTAGCAACCACCGCCGACCGGCATCCATACTGTTTTGAAATACTAAGTTCCCCAGCATATCATATTGGTATTGGATTACCTGATTATCACGTGCATCAGTTACGAGCCGTAGATTCCCTTCTGTATCAATTTTGATTTTTGTCTGATAGAATTCATCGGCATTCGTAGCCCTATTTCTATTGTGTTCCATGGATAAAACAGCTCTGCCAAGGCTATCAAAATGTAATACATTTGGCGTATTTGCATGTCTGACAGTTTTTTCAGCAGCAACCTTTTCTTTAAGAGGGTCTTTATCTTCTGCCAATAGCGTCGCATCCATAAGCCGATTAACCCGGTTCTGATACCAGGTTGAATCAAGAATTGTATCATTGGCATCGTACAGCGTCTGCTTCCAGGAGTCAAACTCCACTTTCGAAAATGTTCCATTAGGCATTTCGGATTTTACCACACGACCAGCGGCGTCATAATAAAGCAGGGGTGTTACACCATTTTCCACCAAATGTTTATTGTCTTCGTAATGCCAGCTTACAGCATAATATGGTTCATATTGTTTTACGGCATTTCCTTTATTGTTTTTAATGGTACGTCCATTCCCAATCCAGCGCAACTGAGTGGGAACCATAGCAGCGGTATCTATTACCTCAACGGTAATGGTTTCGTCCAAATTAACCATTACCTGCTTAGCAGCACCTGGCTCCGCCTGCGCTTTTTTCATAGCCACTTCACCGAGGCCATTAGAGTATTCAAACGCGATTTGCACGGGGGAATCGGGCTGTACCTGAAAATGCTGCTCCCGCGTTATGGCCGCTACTACGATCGGTTTTCCAGAGGTAATGTAAGCGTCAAAGTCATATACAAATCGAGAAGAGGCATTTTTTAATAACCCCTTGGCCAAAGAGGTAAGTTGACTGGAATTGGCTGCCTGAAAAAAACTTGAAATTAATGCAGATTCCGTAGCATCGGTAATTTCCGAGTGGCCTGTAAGTTCATCGGCTTCTAGCCCTTTTCCCATTATGGACACGACTTTTACAAAACCCAATTCATCGCTAATAGTTTCTGATAGGTTTCCATTTATATCTTTCAAACGCTGTGGAGAAAGCGTGCGGTAATTAAAAAAATCCACCGTACTTCTATTTCCAAGTGCGTCTTCCGTTTCTTCAATAAATAGGAAGCTATTGCCATATTTTACTTTGGAAGTTGCACCATAGGGGTCTGTAAAAGCGATGGGGCTATAAAAGCGATTTTGGACATCCGAAAGGCTCTCAGATGCCGTTTTGAACTTTATTGTCCCCGATCGAACCCACCAGTTAGTATCTCCTTCGCTGTGGGTGAACTTACCCTCCGTAAGCAAAGAAGCATCCACCTTTAAACCATAAATTTCACGCACCAATTCTGGTGTATACGCCAGTTGATAAGTTTCATAAGGAATAGCCAAAGATTGGAGCTCATGCAGTGGCAGCGCACCCGACAAATTGTTTTGATAGTAAGTAGAACGAACGTGTTCTATCAGCCTTTTTTGGGCTTTTGCTCCAACCAGCGGTTTGTTTAACTCATGATAAAATACCGTATCTGATTGTAGCGCCGAAAGTATATCGGTAAAATCCGAAGGCTTATAGAAAATCCCTGCTTTTGAAACCCCTTTTAATTCAAATGTTTTGACTTCGGAGGGGAGTCGCAAATGATAAGAATCTTCTCCAAAAACATCATTTGTAAATTGATTATGTGTATAAATCACGACCGTTTTACTTTGTGCCTCTTGGGTTTCGGTGGGCAACGTATCATCCATCAGCAACCGTGGATAAACGATGGAAGCAGACTCCAAAACATTTCCATATTCGTCTAATTTCAGGTTCAAAGAATGGGCGATTCTGGGATCTTCCGCATTACGTTCATAGCTATACGATATTGCTTCGCTTTCTTTTACCACAAAAACAGCATACCTATTTTTTCCTTTTGGTTGAAGTAATTCAATGACACAATTGTGGGTTGAAACCGAATAGGGCGTTAATTCTCGTATTTTAGCCTCGTCCACATTTCCATATTTTTGGGCATCTCTCGCAAAGGTTTCCGCACGAAGTGCCATTCCTTTACAGGCTCTGAAGGCTTCTTGTCGTTCTTGCACAGAAAGATGATCAATCATTAAGGGATCCAATGCTGGGGCAGTTACTAGCTGAGCATCTGGAAGCTTTGACTCATGGTGGATAACGGCATAGCCCTGCCTTTCCATTTCCACGTACCAATAATCGGTTTCAAATTGATTAAGGATAGTATCATTTCGTAAAAATGCCCCCGTATGGCTCCATATTTTAGAAACTATTGGTTCTTGGTGTAAAACAGCATCTGTTATGTTGCTGGCACCACTTTTTTTCCAATGTTCAAAAGTTTCCGCATCCGTTTGCTCCACCATTCCAAAGCCTCGAAACTCTCTTTCGACATGGTCGTAATAGCCATGGTGGTATTTGTATTCACTCACAAATTGATATCCTGATATTTTGTCCTTAGTAGTTGTTTTGGAAACACAATGAACTGGAAAGTGTAATTTGGTAGCCCATGGCTTACCCGCTAATTTGTCTTGGAGGTAGAATTTAGTCGAAGGGGTATATTCCAGCGATACTTCTTTTCCAAGATTATTTTTATAAGAAACCAGAATATGCGGTTTCTTGCTATTCATAAGGTCAATGTATTGCAATGGCGCTTTTGAATCTTTTGACAGAGAGCTAGACCACACGATGCAGGCTACTCCATTGCCCAGTAAATCGGTTACTGTTATTTTGGTTTGAGCACTTATTTCAGGAAAAGCGTCTATTTCAAAGGGCGTTGTAGCAAATCTATTTCCACTCAGGTTTTTCCAACAGGTAAATTTATTTTTACCTAAATAAATAATATCAGAAGTTCCTGAGCCATCGATATCAGCCAGTCTTAAAAAGTGCGGATTGAAAGCTTCTGGATGGTCAAATACTGGGGCATTATCCAGTGCGACTTTTGTTCCAAAATTTCCATAACCCAGGTTAGGCCAATAGCACACTTCCCCATTTCTGATCCTTATCAAGTCAGTGAGGCCATCACCCGACATATCGGCTAAATAAATGGTTTGTTTTAGATCCGCAAAAACGATGTGAGCGCCTTTTTCTTCCTCAAATGGTTTGGCCGTTTTTCGTGCCGGGGCATAGCCGTTTCTCCCCTCGGATGCGTACCAAGTAAAAACTTGGTCTTCGGAAATAACTACTTCGGGCTTTCCATCCCCGTTCAAATCCAGCATGCGGGTATTGGCATCACCGAAATCAATATTTGGCATGGCTCTGAACGGTCGGAAGGTCTCCCATTCATTTTTATCATCTAACTCAAAGTAGCCTTTTGGCTCGGCACCAAAACGAACCAACTGTTTCCCCCCATCGGCATCTAAGTCTACTAACTGTAAAGTATTCCCTAACCCTACAAATGACGGCTTTGGTGAAACCAACTGAGCGTGCTCAAAGTTTCCTTCACCCAAATTATGCTTGTAATACCAGCCATTAGCTTGCTCCGTAAGTATACCCGATAATCCTTCATTGTATAAATCAGTGAATTGATATTGCTGCTCATCCAATCCCGAAGGCGCATGTATTAAATCCGCACTGGAAACTGTTTTTATTTCACGGCTCCAATCATGTTTTTGGTATGAAAACTCCATTGGGGGAAGTTTTTTATGGGTATAAGTACCATTCGCTCTTTTGATATAACCGATGGAGAAGACCTTCGTTAGAAAAGTAAAGTCTTGTTCAATAGTACCGTCATACTCAAAGTTAACCGATTTTATAAGTGTTTTTTTATCTGATTTGTCCGGTTTTACTGCAAGTGCATCAAAGACATGAAACAGTAAAACACGTTTGCATAGCCTAGTAGTTCGGATCTCAAATCCTGCTCTATAGTCCGAAAACGCATCGGGTCGAAAGTCCCAGTGGTTGATGGTTTCAAAGGAATCGGTTTCTAGTAAGGTTCCGTAATCAAAAATCGTTTGAAAAATATAATCTGATTCAAAAGGAAAGTCGTCACCGAAATTTTTGTAGGGGGTTTTATTCCCATAAAGAACCTTTTCTATATAAAGATTGGTGTAGGTAATGGTATCATTTTTAAATCTATTTTGATGGTGTAATAAGGATTCGTCAAAGCCCACAGCATCTTCCCTTTTATAAACATATTGCGAGCAATTACCTTTATCATCATATACGAATTCGGGTAGCCATTCAAATATTTGGGAGGGGTCTTCTGGGTTAAAAATGACGGAATTGTCGGTCCAACCAAATAAGGTAGTCGTGTTTTCTTTGGTAATAATTCGCCATTTAAGTCTATTACTCGTCTTATTTTCCCAACGTTCTATGCGGGCAAATAACCCTTCTATTCGTGGCCTATAATTTCTAATGGTAAAGCCCCCATCTACAGAGTCTCTTTCCTGGATTATATAATCACCGTCAGCGTTCAATTGGAAACTCCCATCCGGCTTTTTGGAAAATTCGGGCACCAAATCTTCCGCTTCGGAAAACAAGAAGATGTCCGAATCAAGGGCATCCAAATACTGGGGCAACCCTTTTTCGGTTTTTCGTTTGATAGAACCTAGGCTTAATTTCCACCCCAAGCCGAATAAGCCATTACCACCTCCAGAACTATATGAAATTCCCAGAGAAGGAGAAGCTCCCCTTGCAGCAGAAAATGGAAGCGGGATGGAGAAAGACGAAGTACCATTGACGGCATTTACCGAAAACTTTTCGTCAATTCCTTTGATTGCACCTCCACCTTTTGGTAACGAAATAGAAGGTATTTCGATGGCATTGGTTTTGGTTTCTCCTCCGTCGGTTTTGAGGAATTGATTTCGGTCCGTTACTGGCTTATCTCCCATTTCCAATGTTTTGTTTTGTTGAATAAAAATTGAATGGTAGCAACGGAATGCGCTTGGTCGTAAAAAACAGAAAAGATTAATGGAGAAAAATAGTGCACTTCTCCCAGGTTACAGGAAATAACCTAATGACTGGACTATCACAATTGCTATAATCAAAACTATATACATAAATTGATTGTAGCAATACGGTATACTACGCAAATTTCGGGGTACAATTACTTGAATATGAGGAAGTATGTAGATCAAACGGTAAGTAGTTAGGCACCCAAGTTCCCCGATAGCAATAATATGTAGAATAAGAATTACAATAGAACTTCCTCTGCTATAACTTTTACTACTTAAAAAGGACACTTGGAAGGAACTTCTGATCCCAATGAAGCTGTTACTATCACTTTTGGTATTGGAACATTGATAGTATTTCGGTAAGAACGAAACATAAGTTTGGAGCTAATTTGTGGAAAGCTTTACGGCTACTAGCAGCGTGAAGATTGGCGTGCTAGGCCTATTTATCAAATGCCCCTCAACATATCGTCAAAGGGCATTCTCCTGATCTGCTTTAATCAAATATTATTTCAAAAGTGCATGCAGAGCGGTTTCCACTTTATCGTACTGGAAACTGGTAATTTCTTGATGCATGCGCGCCGCAATTTGTTCATTTTGTAAATTTCCGATGCTACCTTCATGGGTATGATTGAGCTCTCGTGGGGCTGCGTAAGTTCCATCTGCTATTTCTGAACCCACCTGGCGGTAAGCATCCCGGAAAGGGACTCCATTTATAACGAGCTCATTTACCCGCTCCACACTAAACAACAGATCGTATTTGGCATCTGCCAAAAGTTCCTGCTTTACTTGCATGTGTTCCAGCATAAAATTGGCAATGTCTAAGCAGTCTAATATTTCTTCAAATGCAGGCATTAAAATTTCTTTTAACAGCTGCATATCTCGGTGGTAGCCAGACGGCAAATTGCTCAATATCATGGTCACTTCCATCGGCAAAGCTTTCATACGGTTGGCTTTTGCACGGAGAAGCTCGGCCACGTCGGGATTTTTTTTGTGCGGCATGATACTGCTTCCCGTAGTCATGTCGTCAGGTAATACAATGAAGCCAAAATTTTGGCTATTATATAAACAAACGTCCATCGCCAAGCGAGAAATGGTGGCGGCAAGGGAGGAAATGGCAGTTAGGGCAGCTTGTTCTGTTCGTCCACGGCTCATTTGGGCATAAACAACATTGTGATGCATCCCTTCAAAACCCAACAAATCGGTGGTCATCTGGCGGTTAAGCGGGAAAGAAGATCCATATCCTGCGCCAGAACCAAGCGGGTTTCTATTGGCCAGTCTATAAGCCGCGTTTAATTGAAGTATATCATCGATCAACCCTTCGGCATAGGCTCCAAACCAAAGCCCAAATGAGGAAGGCATCGCAATTTGTAAATGTGTATAGCCCGGCAGTAAATCGTTTTGATGTTGATTAGATCTTTTAACCAAAGTTTGAAACAATTGTTCTGTGGCCTGAACAACCTTAAATAATCGGTCTCTTGTAAAGAGTTTCATGTCCACCAAAACCTGGTCATTACGAGAACGTCCACTATGTATTTTTTTGCCTGTATCACCCAGTTTTCGTGTTAGCATTAGCTCCACTTGGGAATGAACGTCTTCCACACCCTCCTCAATTTGAAAGGTATTGTCTTGCGTTTGGGAATAAATATTTTGAAGTTCGGCTTCCAATTGTTGCAATTCTTCCTGAGTCAACAAATTAATGGACTGCAACATTCTGGCGTGGGCGATGTTTCCTAAAACGTCAAATTCTGCTAGGTACAAATCCAGTTCCCGGTCTCTACCCACGGTAAAACGATCTATTTTTTCAGCTGTAACGGTATTTTCTTTTTGCCAGAGTTTCAAAATTCAGAAGTTTTAGATTAAATGGCTGATTTTCATCAACTACAAAAAATTAAAAAAATGAAGAACCCACCCATAAAGGACAGAATCAACATCATAACTCCAAAATTAATCAGGATTTGATTGGAAACGAATTATTGGCTTGGCTTAATTGCACGCTTATTCCATGAGGCGCCTTACGGCTACCAAACGTTTTTTATAATAATCCGTATTTAACAGATCGTATCGTATGCCTCCCTTAAAGGCTGAATGGATAAATTTTATATAATCTGGAGTTACTTCTGTTATAATTCCCACATGACCGATGGTACTACTACTGGCACGTTGGCCCTTGAAAAATACCAAATCGCCGGGTTTTGCGGCATCAATGGACACTACCTCGCCGTGTTTGGCTTGCTGTGCGCTGGAATGAGGAAGGGTGATATCTAGCTTTTCATAACAGTACCGGACAAATCCAGAACAGTCAAAACCTTTTTTACTCATACCCCCTGAGCGATAGGGAATATGGAGATGTTTGGTTGCAAAATCCAACAAAGTTTGAACAGTTGTAGCGGATTCCGTTTCTGCCTTATTCTCGGTTACTTGCGCAAAACTGATTGAAATATTGAAAATCAATCCAAGAATTGTAAGTACTAAAACGCGATTATGATTTTTTAGGATCAAAATAGGTTGGTTCAGGTTTAAAATATCAAACTTTTATAGCCAATTTATAGCTTTGAGGGTTGTTTTAGTGTGGCAAATATACAGCCATGATGTAGAATAATTGCTTAGTTGATTTATATTTTTGATAGAAAATAGTAGATTTTAGTGAGTGTTGCTACCAAATCGTTTATTTATAGGGGTATATCAAATTTATGAAAATTGCACTTTGTATGCCTCACCCCCGCTTTTTTACTACTTTTGTAGCCTGAAACAGTAATCCAAAAAAGTTTATGAACAGTTCTGATCGATATTTACAACGTGGAGTATCTGCGTCAAAGGAAGATGTACACAAAGCAATCGAGAACATTGATAAAGGTATTTTCCCAAAAGCGTTTTGTAAAATCGTGCCGGATACACTCGGTGGAGATCCCGACTATTGTACGGTAATGCATGCTGATGGGGCAGGCACGAAAA
Organism: uncultured Dyadobacter sp.; assembly: GCA_963976315.1. GTDB lineage: Bacteria > Bacteroidota > Bacteroidia > Cytophagales > Spirosomataceae > Dyadobacter. The sequence goes on along the minus strand of CAXBLH010000077.1, from coordinate 5,148 downwards.
CCTCATTGGCCTATTTGTACTGGAAAGAGACCGGTGACCTATCTGTATGGAAAGGGATAGCGCAGGACGCCATTGTGATGAACACGGACGACTTGCTATGTGTGGGTGCAACAGGCCCTATGCTTTATTCTTCTACCATAGACCGGAATAAAAACCGAATCCCAGGAGAAGTCATTGCCGAGATTATAAATGGTGCAGAAGAGGTGTTGGATATGCTGAGAAGCTATGGCGTTGAGATTTATAGCACGGGTGGCGAAACGGCAGATGTAGGTGATTTGGTACGAACAATTACGGTTAATAGCACTGTTATTGCCCGTATGAAGCGCTCAGAAGTAGTGGACAATGCCAATATCAAAGCAGGGGACGTTATCGTGGGACTGGCTTCTTATGGACAAGCAACCTATGAACAAGAATACAATGGCGGTATGGGTAGCAACGGACTCACTTCGGCGCGCCATGATGTTCTTGGAAAATATTTGGCTTCAAAATATCCGGAAAGCTTCGATCCAGAGGTAAATCAGGGTTTGATTTATAGCGGCTCACGTTCATTGACCGAAACGGTGGATAACGCCCCAATCAATGTAGGTAAGTTAATACTTTCCCCTACCCGCACGTACGCACCGGTAGCGAAGGCACTATTGGATGAAATGCGTGATCAAATTCACGGAATGGTACATTGTAGCGGAGGTGCCCAAACCAAAATCCTTCATTTTGTGGACAATCTCCATATCATTAAGGACAACCTGCTTCCAGTTCCACCTTTGTTTAGTTTGATACAGAAGGAAAGCGGAACGAGCTGGCAAGAAATGTATAAGGTATTTAACATGGGGCATCGTTTGGAGCTTTACCTTAGCGAAGAGCACGCTAACCGTGTGATTGAAATCTCAGAATCATTTGGAATTCCTGCACAAATAATTGGCCGGGTAGAAGCCTCGGAAACTCGTAAATTGACCATTACAAGCGAATTTGGGGAGTTCGTATATTGATATTTTAAGAAATCATATTAGACTTTATCACGACTTGTTTAGTATAGCAACCGGCAGTCGGCTTTCGACTGTCATATTCTCTCAGAAAACTATTTTCGTGCTTATTGCCGGCTTCTGGTTGTTAATTATAATAGTCTTCATATAAAATTATTCGTGATAAAGTCTTTCAGTAACCTGAGGTACTCTAATAGGGTTCTTTGTTTATTCATGATAGATGGATAAATTTAATCGACTATCCACGACATTTCTGCCTACGGTATAGCAATATAAGCTTGCCGGAGTAAATCATAGGTTATACCATCGTCTTCCTTTACCTCAATATCCAAGGTCGTTACCATGGTTCGGTCGAGGTTATTTTTATTGATAATCTGATTAAGTGGAATTGGCTTCATTCATGAAAGGGGATTTATAAATTGATTCTATTTATTAATATGCAAAAATGAGGCCGTCTCAAAAATCATCGAGGCGGTCTTTTTTGTTTCTGATCGAATTTGGAGAGGAATTTTTTGAATTATTTCGACTTTTAGGCGCTTTTAGGCTGCTTTCTTTCTGATATTTTGTGCAATTGCTAACAATCCCCATTCTATACTCACTTTTTCTGTACCACGGAGCATAAACCGTCTGAACCCATGGTTATTTCGCTTCGGCGATCCGATTAATATTTCCGAATATTGGTTCTACATCATAACATCGTTTTTTTCGATGTGCTATACCATCTTCGCTGTTGAGTAATTGGTATGCCTGTTTCTTTTGCCTTTCAAGTTCTTTATTTATTTGGAGTATTCTGTTTCCTTGTGATTTATGACTTGCTCCGGTAAGCGGACAGTTATAGCAATTTTGAGCTTGATACTTTCTAGATGTTTGCAAAAAACCAGTACTGGTTTTTCTTATGCTATCCCCTACATATTTCATTGGTTGACCCATGGGGCAGATGTAGCAATCCTTTTCTTCGTTATAAAATAGCTTGTCGGCACTGAAGAGATGCTTTGAGCATATTCCCAAATCTATTGCAGCTGTTTTTTCATTTTCTCTTTGTTGGTCTGGATCGCCTGGGCGGCCCCGCTTTTTTCCAAACAAAAGTGTAACGATTGGCATTGGCCTCGATTTTTGTTCCGTCAACAAATATCTCATCTATACTCAAAAGCCCTTCCTGGCCTAAAGAAGCACTCCCTCTTCAAATATAGTGCGTAAACTTTCTTTTAGCCGAACACCTCTGAATCGATTTAAATGAGTGGATTCTGTCAATAATTTGGGCAAAAAAATAACTGTCGATGGAATATTTCGACAGTTATTTTTTTATTTTTGAGAATCACCTACACCACCACATGGTAAGTTGGATCTTCGATAATATTTACGTCTATCACGTCATCTGCATTTTTTAGTAAGGCTCTACAGTCGGAGCTCAAATGTTTTAAGTGCACTTTCTTTCCCGCTTTATGGTAGCGTTCCGTAATTTTATTAAGGGCTTCGATACCCGACATATCCGTCACACGACTTTCTGAAAAATCGATAATCACTTCCTGCGGGTCTGACAGCACTTCAAATTTCTCATTAAATGCAACCACGGAACCAAAAAATAAAGGACCGTAAATTTGATAGTGCTTAACGCCCTTATCATCTATGAATTTCTTAGCTCTGATTCGTTTTGCATTTTCCCATGCAAAAACAAGCGCAGAAATGATCACCCCTACCAAGACAGCCAAAGCCAAATTGTGTAACAATACCGTAACGGCCGCTACCAACATCCCTACGAAGATATCATGCTTAGGCATACGTCCAATCATCTTAAAGCTTGCCCATTCAAAGGTCCCAATCGCAACCATTATCATTACACCGGTAAGCGCCGCCATCGGAATTTGTTCGATCAGTGAAGAGCCAAACATGATAAACATAAGTAGTAAGATGGAGGCTACAATGCCTGATAACCTTGCTCTCGCTCCAGAAGAAATATTAATCAAACTTTGGCCAATCATGGCACAGCCGCCCATTCCAGAAAATAGACCAGAGAGCATATTTGCAGCTCCTTGCGCAACCGCTTCCTTGTTACCACTACCACGGGTTTCCGTTATTTCGTCAATCAAATTTAGTGTCAAAAGACTTTCAATTAGTCCTACCCCAGCTACTATGGCTGCGTATGGTAAAATAACTTGCAGCGTTTCTAGATTAAACGGTACCAGTGGAATATGAAAAGGAGGAAATCCACCTTGTATGGAAGCGATATCGCCCACCGTTCTGGTGTCTACTCCCAAGCCAATTACAATGGCCGAAATAGTCAGTATAGCTGCCAGTGACGATGGAAATGCTTTTGTAATTTTTGGTAAACCCCAAATGATAAGCATGGTAATGAGTACCAACCCTAGCATGGTGTAAAGTGGCGTACCCGTAAGCCATTGGTAAATCCCATTTTGATCTAAGGTCTGGAACTGAACTATTTGTGACATAAAAATCACGATTGCCAAGCCATTTACAAAACCAAACATCACAGGATGTGGTACGAGCCGTATAAATTTACCCAGCTTAAACACCCCTGCTAAGACCTGAATAATACCCGCTAGAATCACAGTAGCAAAAATATACTCCACACCATGTGTTTTGGCAAGGGCAACGATTACTACTGCTACGGCTCCCGTTGCTCCGGAAATCATACCGGGACGACCTCCAAACACAGCGGTAATTAAGCCCATCACGAAAGCTGCATACAAACCTGTCAACGGAGAGAGGCCTGCAATTAGCGCAAAAGCAACCGCTTCTGGAATGAGTGCGAGCGCTACTGTTAGTCCAGAAAGGACTTCTGTTTTATAGTCTACTTTTTGTTTAAAGTCGAATAGATTTAAATATCCCTGCATAACTTATAATCTGATAGTTATTGATTGTAAATGATTAATAAAAATGACAATTGCTGTATTTTATTAACAGTCAGGGTGGAGTACCAATTTGCATAAAAACTTTATTTATTGCTCACAGCATTGAAAATGATCTCTTAAAATTTAGAAATCATTGGTTTCCAGTTTGTTTAACCAGAACAAATAGGAGACTTTTGAGATTTTGTTTTAAAATAAGTGGAGTTTTATAAAAACCCTTTATTTTTGGCTGCAAGTTAAGACTTTTATCTTGAAAAAATCTAATTTATGAAATTTGAAGAAATGGAAAAATAATTGATAATTTTCAATTTCAAAAAGACTTTTAGTTCTTTTTGAAGCGCCATTAATCAATATATGATTGGTAATGTACCAGTTACAATAATAAGGGTTAAAACCTAGCTATTTTTATAGGAGTGCCTGTTTTATTCCAAAAGTACAAACTTCCTCGATATGGACTTACTGCCCAATTGTACATTCAAAACGTAGGTACCAGAAGCTATATTTTTTGGCAAAAAGGGTATAGCATGGTTGGTTAACTGCATGTTTTGATTCCATACAGGATTACCTGAAATATCATAAACGGTTATAGATGCAGTAGCCCTTTTTTGACCTACTAACCGGATGAATATTTGTCCTTTTGATGCTGGATTCGGTAGTATCTCAATGGTTGTTTCGTTCCCTGGTGGTTCAACCCCTAAAATTATTTCATAAACATTGACTCTGACAATTCTGGAATACTCTTCCCCATCATCAAGAGAAACCATTTTGAGTCTGTAATATAGGTCATTGTAATAAATGGCGTCGGCAATTACCTGCTCGTTGAAATTGTAAATACTAGTGGTTTGGCTATTTTTATTTGACTCCACTTTACCTACATATGTAAAGTTTATCGCATCGGGTGATTTCTCTACCTCAAAGTGCGAGAAATTATTTTCAAATGCCGTGCTCCATTTCAACGTAACAAGATTTTTCCCGTCATTGGCTCCGCTTAAAGCAATTAGTTTGACCGGTAAAGGATTTAACTTTACCGAAAATTCATTCAAAATACAGTTGTGGGTATCACGCACCTGATAATCGGTATCTTCGGCGGGCGAAACGGTAATGCTTCTGGTAGTTGCACCATTACTCCAATGGTACTCACCGATATAGGCGGCTTCTAATTTTACGGAATTACCTTTTACGATTTGAAAATTTTCCTGACGATCTATATCCTTCATCATCGTAAATTGATCCAGTATCTCTCCATCTTCCGTAATCCATTTGGCATCCAAGCGCTTTCCTTCCACTTCGAGCATCATCGC
>CAXBLH010000076.1:0-15822 GCA_963976315.1 uncultured Dyadobacter sp. | reverse complement strand
AATTGCCGCTAATTTGGCAGCTTCGGATATACTTAGTGCCAAACGGGCTTCATTTTGCTTTAGCAGACTATTTTGGTAATCGAAGCATACAACAACACTTAAAACTAAAATTTCCCAAACCGGTCCATAGTTAAAAAGCTCAAAAACTAGCCAACTTTCTGGTAGAACACCCAACGTACTGAAACAAATATAGGTCGTACATATAGTAAACGGAGCTACTGCAATTAGATAGTAAAGCGAGACAGGGTTCCTCTGATTAAATGCAATTAGTATATAGGCTATATTCAGGAAGTTGAAAAAAATTCCCATAAGGAGTGCAGTCTCATATATGGTATCAGCCCAGTCGGGTATCATAGCCAGTATTAACAATCCAATGGAGGCGTATTTGAGAACTTTACCTGCTTTAAGCCATGGGCTAGTTTTGAGCTTATTAATTCCAAGGAATATCAAACTGAATTGAATATGAAAGAAGATCCCGGTTGCCATAAAATAGATCCAAACATTTGGAGTAGGTAGCCATTCATTAATAGGTAAAAAATACTGGTTGAAATAGCCCTGTTCACCGAGTACCATACCGGCCAGCGAACTTATATATCCACTATAATATGCGTACATTATTTCCAATGATAGTGCATATAAAGCCAGTCCTATAATAACTGCCAAAAACATTATACCTACCGAAAAAGCATGCGTGTTATAGTTTATTTTTGAAATATGTTCAAATAAATGGTAATCAACAAGTCTGACAGGGACAGGAAGGGCTCCAACGTGTTTTTCTATTGAAATAGCCCACATATAGGTGTTTTTTGGAGCTGTTTCGAAATCAATGGCGAAAACTCTATGGGGAATTGGTCGTTTAATTGAAGGAGTTTTCCAGGAAAACCCTTTGAAAGATTTGATTAGCTTTCCATTTTCCCACAAATAAAAATCAAGATTATCCATATACACAAAATCAACTTCTACAACAAGCCTTTTAGACTGCGAAGCTGTGTTTTTGAGCGTCATACCCAACCACCATACCGAAGCGCTCTTGCTAAAATAGGGTATTTCGTCTTGGTTTAACTTAAAATGACCCTCTGAATATTCTTTAAAAAAATCATTGGGTCCAAGTTTATGAAGACTATCTTCTATAAAAAAACACGTGCACTGTCGGGATATACATATTGAAAGTTGTTATCGACAAGTACAGTCACTGCCTTTTGACTCAAACAAAAATTCGACCACAAGAGGAAGAAAGCCATATGAAGCAGTATATGCTTTGGTTGCTGCACTGTAATGGCTATCGTGTTCCAAACGTTCATTGGATCATAGAAAATTATAGAATCATCCTTCAGACAAGTTTCCATTTATGTGCGAAATTCACCAAGGAAGCCGTATTTTTTGCTGCCAATTTTCTGATGATACTTTTACGGTAAGTCTCCACTGTATACTCGCTTAAGCATAACTTATCCGCAATTTCGACCGTACTCAACTCTTTGGCAATTTCTGTAAGAATTTCAATCTCACGTTTGGTGAGATTGTACTGTGCCACAAAATCATCATGAGGGTCTACTTTTTCATTTCTTATTTTTAGCACTTCTTGTACTGAGGGTGAGAGATACTTTTTACCATTTATCACAGTTTGCAATGCACAAATAATGTCATCCCTGCCAGAATCCTTAAAAACATAGGCCATTGCATCAAGAGCCATTACCTTTTTGATTAGGGCATAATCATTATAGTAAGTAAGCACTATCACCTTGACTTTCAGTTTGTTATTTTGAATAAAATCCAAAATTTCGACTCCATTACTTTTTGGTAGGTTAATATCCAAAATGAGAAGATCGATTATTTGTGTCTTCAGCTTAAAAATGACGTCAGCGCCATTAGTAACCCGACCGATTACCTCCAAGCCTTCAATAGTCTTTGCAATTTGCTCTAAACCATCCAGGAAAATGGCATGGTCGTCAGCAAGTAGGGTTCGTATAATTTTCAAAATACAAAATGATTAGGCGCCGATGTTACGCAAGTTTAATCATTTGTCGTGAAATTATTGAATTTTTTGAATCGGTGACAACGGTTTATGGTTAAGATTCTCTGACGATTTGTGGCATAAAGCCGCTTGCTTTAAATAAAGCGGTAACGAGTTCATCCAGTGGTTCCGTTGTATCAGCAACAATTATTACCACATGAATAATATATTGAGTATGGAAGAATTGTGATAACTCCTTATGCAATGCATTGTTAAATGATTCTAGCTTTATCCTGAGCTTTGAGAAAGCGATATCAGTCTTGGCCCCCAATTTCCTTACAGAGATATTGCTTTCATCCATCAAAGTCTGCTCCACAACATCCCATTTTCGGTGTGAAAGAGCTCCATAAGTTTTAAACTGACAAGCCGTATCCATTGCATGAAGGTTTTTGGGCTTGAAATAGAGTTCAATTGCAGTCATAGTTGTTTAATTTAGAGTTGATGGCCGGTTGGCCCATATTTATGATTGATACATTTCTATTTAGTATTAAACTTCAAAAACATCTTGTACCCAACTTGCATTTGAACAAAATTTTTATCCTCGACAGGTATCGTTGCGAATAGTGTTTGAATTCGAGGAAAATTATGTTTACAACTTTGGTGATAGGTTAATGGGATAATTCAATTACCAGGGAGTGATATATACGATCTCTTTGTTGTTGTTAACGATTGCTGACAAAAATTGAGCATGGATATATCATTCAATCCGCTTTATCAACTCCCAAATAAAACATCCAGCTTGCTGATCACTTACATCGCCGTGTGCTCTTGTAAAAGCATTCATAGATTGGTTTATGATTGCATCTGCATTAATTGTGACTTTTTTATGATTTAATGGGAAGTTCAAGAGTCGTCCGTCGTTATCGGTTTTTGCAAAGCCAAATGTGGGGCTCGACTTGTCGGCAGCGATTTTCTCAGTAGAGCTGTTATTACCTACATAGGTAGACCACAGGGAATACTTAACGGCCCGATCAAATCTGCTTGTGGTAATTGCATGTCGTTTTACGCGATTGTCAACTGTATATAGCCCACCGTTATTCCCTTCTTTAGTTAAAAAACGAGAAACTGGATATGCTCCTTGCAGATCAATTTCTAAGTCAATTTCAGTACTGTTCGTTGGATCGCTGGTAAGCATAAACCTGCTGTGATTAGCTCTAGATATAAGTCGTGCTCCAAAGCTGTGTCCAATGGTAATAATTGGTATTTTGGTTTCGAGTCTAGCAACAATTGGAGTAATTTCATTCCAAATCAGGTAGTTAATATGTGTCATGCCCAGTTCATCTGCATCATTAGCCTTGTTGAAAACACTAATGACCGGGAAGTTCCACTTCGATGGCCAGGTAATCCCCAGAAATAGTGGTTTGAAGTTGTTGCTGGAACTTTCCTGTTGGGCTGATTGTGCAATAAATTTCAGCCAGTTGTTGTAAGTTTCGAGGGAATGCTGCTGATCATTTTGCCAACCGGTGCTACCAATAAGTAGGTGGGTGTATTCACCACTTTCTAACTTGGACTTAATTAACGATCCAATTTTTTTGTATTCTAGTATTGCTGCGGATGGTAGGTCATAATCTTGGTTTTTAAGTGCCTGGTAAGCATTATAGTGAATCTTTTTCTTACCAGAACCGGTTGACTCAAACCAGTGGGTAAGCATAATTGGTTTAGGGTCATTTAAAGTATATTTTACCAGTTGTTTAGCACTGTTAGTCAAACTTTTTTCATCAAATACTTTCAGGCTTTGGTCAATACCGAAAAGTTTATACCGATCTGCTTCGGTATACTCCACAGATTGACCTTCTCTGACTATTTGCTTTGACCGGTCTATTTTTTCAAAACAAATGACAATTCCATCGTGCTCCAGATTAAAGGACTCTGGCTGCACAAGCACTTGGTGGAAGATATTGTTGCTTTTACTTTCTGTTCCTAATATTTCTGCATTTTTGATTGGTTTGGTCTTTCCGTCGTAGAAATAGATGTTGTAGACCAAAGCAAAACCGGCTATGAGTATAGCGCTTAAGGTTATTAGTTGGATTGTTTTCATATCTCATTATCAATTAAGATCATTTGGTTCATTATTTCAATCTTTTTCTTACATTGTTCAAATACTTTGTGGTTAGCTCATCGTAGCCGTGGTCATCAGTAGGTAACGCTAATAATATTATAGGAATAGTGTTCAACTCCATGCTTGGGATAAACTGTTCAAAATCTACTTTTGGAAATTTTTTCAATAGTTCCTTGCCGCTAAGAAGAAAGTATTGGTCATCATAAGAGCCGCCAATTCCAAGAAGGGTACTACGCTTTCGCTCTATTAATTTATGATAGTCGGCTTTTACTGCACCAATTTCCTCTTTTAGCTTATCCTTACTGATTGAACCTACATTGACTATACGTTTGATTAAAAAGAGACTTTTAAAGCTTCCATCATTGTTAAATGTATACCCCCATCGGTGAATGCAACGCCTTCATTGGTATATTTATTTTGATCCCTAATGAGCTCAATTTTAGATTTGTTTGCAATATGGTGGTAGACGCCGTTTTCTTTTAAATAATTAGTAACTGAGAGTATGGCAGCTGGAATATCGGTATTGCTTTCGGTTCTATGTAGTATGGGGTCTACGGGGTTATAAACTTTCTTCAATGAGTAATGTGTATTAGGGTCTCTTATTTTTTCTCCAACATCACGAGGAGTGTAATATTTACCATAAGCGAGACTATCATAATTGACAGTAGGATCGGGAATAATGGTATAAAATTGCTTTTTCATATTTTGTTTATTCTAGATTCAGGTTCATCTACTCTCCTAAAAGTTTTTCGGTTACGCCTCTTTTTGGCTATTAGCTTTCTGCACCCGGCTGGGCGCCCCCGGCTTTCGATCTGGTTCGAAGGATTAGGTTTTCTTGACTGCCCCCTCCTATTTCCCATATCCTTCGAGACCTAGATCCATTTACCTATTTCTGCACCACTACCTTTTGCGTCACACTCCTCCCATTCGCATCCAGCACTTTCACCAGATATATGCCATTATTCACATTGTGAAGTGGAATGCCTTCGTCCAAGTTGTGGCTGGTCACTAGAACTGCTTTTCCAGATAGGTCGAGTAGCTCAACATTAACCGCTTTTCCATTGTCTTTAATATACAACCGGTCCGAAACTGGATTGGGATAAAGGAGAGAGAGGTTATCAATATGGTTGTGCTGCAAACTAACGATGCGGCTATACGCAAAGCTTCTATCTTTGTCTACTTGTTTGAGGCGGTAGTAGTTATTTCCAGCATTTGGAGTAGTGTGTGTATAATTGTAATTGTGCAATTCGCCGCTTTCGCCTTTTGCAGCTACTTCTGCTATTTTTTTCCAATTTTTCGAGTTTGTGCTTTGCTCGATTTCGAAGTAGTCACTGTTGGTTTCGGAAGAGGTAGCCCATTGAAGCAATGATGTGTTGTTTTCGGATGTTCTAGCCATGAATTGGGTAAGTGTGACTGGGAGTGGCGTGTTGTTGCATCCACCTCCTCCTAGTTCAAAGCCGTTTGTCCATCCTGAGCAAGGGGCATTTGGTGCTGATTGAGACGTATTAGTAGACAATATTGCGGCAATTGTTCTTCCAGAGGAAATGGAAGGTGCAAGTTCCCAAACCCATTGTGTTCCATCAAAGTAAATTTTTACGGTCTCCTTTTCTCCCGGTAAGGTGGGGGAGTCAACCTCTCTTGTATAAACATTTCTTTGGTTCTCGGTACCGCTGATGGTTAAATAACCAGCTGTGTAGGCGTAATCTGCTGGTGTACTTGAATTTGTGTAGGGAGAAATATCCTTTAAATTGAAATTGTCGAAGGTAGTCGTGTAAGTACTCATCGTTGGATTGCCAGCTGCATAATAGGGTTCTCTGGTGAAGAAATAGTCATCGGAACGAACTGAAAGTTCTACCCAGATTGGTGTATAAGTTGACTCTAACTCTTTGGATTGAACTAGGGTTTCTCCAATATAAAGGTGTGCTGTTTTCGCTTGTGCCATTTTACTTCCCATATAATTGTATTCTACAGGAGTTGCTGTGTTGTTAGACACCATAAAAAAAGTTTGTTCTCCAGAATACGTATTTTCATATGCGGAAAAAAGTTTTTCGCTGCTTCCTAAGTCGATAGTAAATGGGTAGAACGACAAAGTCCCATTGGAACGGGTCGTATTTTCTCCTAGACTTCGAAATTTAGAAAACTTAAATTCAAGAGTGAATGCACTTACCCCTTCCGTTGCTCTTCGAATCGTTCCATAAGAACCTAACGTGTTGAGGGAAAAATAACTTTCATTTGTTCTATAAATACACCAAGCCGATTTTAAGTCGATTTTTACCTTACTATCCTCTATTTGAATTGAGCTACTTCCTAACGCTCCGGCAAGGCGGTTTGAGTTATCAGGGTCAGGTAACAAGGAAGAAGATTCCACCGACAAAAGATTAAATTGTCCGGAATTAGGTGCCGTACTTACATAGGCATCAATATTATTGCTGGAAGAGAAGTCCTGAGAAACAATAGTCCTTTGTGCCAGAGAGGTAAGTGAAATCAGGCTTAGAATTGAAAGTGAAATGGTTTTCATATAAGACAAATTGATCAGGTTTACCTACTCTCTTAAAGGCTTTTCGGTTTTCGCCATGAATGATAAAATGATTGCAAATGTTTAACCTGCATCGATTATCGTTATAGCAAAACTACATCACATGGTCGGGCCTGAACAATACCTACTACTGGGTATATTTTACAAGAACATTCAGCTGAATTCAGCTTCGTCCTAAGGCAGAAGTTAGGTTCCAGGACAAATATTTGCCAAGTAGGTTTCCAAGATGGCATTTTTCTTGAATTGCTGAATACCGATGGCTCCATACGTGATTGCGACTTTTTCAAACAGCTACTGAAACCCAGTCCCGCCAACTTAGAAATTACAATTAATCATTTCGGCAATCTGGAATTCGATTTAAAAATTCCTTACTTGCCGTCATATAGCAGTAATAGCAATTTGCGTAACCCAAACGAATGAAGAATTTTAAAGAGACTGCCAATTTTATTTGGTCCATAGCCGATTTACTGAGAGGCGATTACAAACAGAGTGACTACGGAAAAGTAGTATTACCACTCACGGTGCTACGCCGCCTTGACTCTGTCCTTGAAAAAACAAAAGCGGACGTTCTGGCAAAATATGAGCAGGTCAAAACTATGAATGTGCAAAATATTGATCCGTTACTGAATAAAGTATCGGGTTTCAAATTCCATAACAGAAGTCCCTATACCTTTGATAAGCTGATTGCCGACCCTGAAAACATCGCGGCCAATCTCCGGAATTACATCAACGGTTTCTCGGAAGATGCGCGGGAAATCATAGAGCAGTTCGAGTTTGACAACCAGATCACCAAAATGGATGACAATAACTTGTTGTTCATGATCGTGAAGCGTTTCCAGGAAGTGGACTTGCACCCCGACAAGGTGAGTAGCATGGAAATGGGTTATTTGTTCGAAGAGCTTATCCGGAAATTTGCGGAGATAAGTAACGAAACGGCGGGGGAGCACTTTACACCAAGGGAAGTGATCCGACTGATGATCGATCTGCTTTTCTTGAACGACCGGGACATATTGACTCAAAAGGGTATTGTAAAAACCATTTATGACTGCTGTGCGGGAACGGGCGGCATGTTGAGCGTAGCCGAAGAGTATTTGAATGAGCTGAATCCGGATGCACGGCTGGAAGTTTTTGGCCAGGAACTCAACCCGGAATCCTATGCGATCTGTAAATCGGATATGATTATCAAGGGGCAAAGTGCTGCCAATATCAAAAAGGGCAATAGTATTTCGGAAGATAAGCTACCGGGGGAGCACTTTGACTACCTAATTACCAATCCACCTTTTGGGGTGAAATGGCAGAAAATTGAAAAAACCGTAAAAGAGGAACACGCCAGCAAAGGCCACGGCGGACGCTTTGGCGCTGGGTTACCTTCTGTTTCCGACGGCTCGTTTTTGTTTCTGATGCATTTGATGTCCAAAATGAAGCCCGTCAGTGAGGGCGGCTCCCGTTTGGCGATCGTATTTAATGGTTCCCCCCTATTTTCAGGTAGCCCAAGTACCAGTAAAAATGAAAGCAGTATCCGCCAGTGGATTATTGAAAACGATATGCTGGAAGCCGTGGTGGCCTTGCCCAACCAACTTTTTTACAACACGGGAATAAGTACCTATATCTGGATTATCTCTAACCATAAGCCCAACTACCGAAAAGGAAAGGTACAGCTGATCAACGCCGTTGATTTCTTCAAAAAAATGAGCAAGTCATTAGGCGATAAGCGGAATGAACTCGCACCAGACCATATCGCCGAGATCACCAAGCTTTACGGTGAATTTACAACCGGTGAATACTGTAAGATATTTGACAATGCCGATTTTGGCTATGCCAAGGTAACCGTGGAAAGACCCGAACGGGATAAAAACGGCAAGCCCAAACTGGACAAAAACGGTAAACCAAAAGCCGACAGCAGTTTGCGTGATACCGAAAACATCCCCTTAAAGGAAGACATCCAGACCTATATGGAACGCGAGGTGCTGCCCCATGTGCCAGATGCGTATGTAGACGACAGCAAAACCAAGGTGGGCTATGAGATAAACTTTACCAAATATTTTTACCAATACAAACCCCTCCGTTCCCTAGCCGATATCCGCGCCGATATTTTGGCGCTTGAAACAGAAACCATGGGTTTGATTAAAACGGTGATTGAATAGTGATGGTACAAAAACAATTTTCAGTTCATGAATCCATCGGATTCAAATGTTTATAGCAATGGGAAACATAGAAAGGCACGACCCCATCGGGGTCGAATATCACCAGACACGCAATTCCTATAAACATTTGACCTCTTTGAGGTCATTATAAGTTAATGAAATAATAGTGATGAAGAGATACGAAAAATATAAGGATTCGGGGGTTGAATGGATTGGAGAGATTCCAAATGAATGGAAATTACTCAGACTTAAACATATTGTAGAGCAGAAAATAACAGATGGCCCCCATGAAACACCAGTTTTTGTTGAAAGTGGTGTTCCTTTTCTATCTGCTGAATCCATTAAGGGAAATAAAATTGATTTAAAGTCCAAGAGAGGTGATATAAGTCAAGAACAACACAGTCTGTATGCAAAAAAATCACAGGTAAAAAAATGGGATATTTTGTTCTGTAAATCAGGTTCAACAACTGGAAAGTCCGCAATAGTTGATTTTGAAGAAGAAGTAGGAATTTGGTCTCCATTGGCCATTATAAGAAGCAAAGCAATTCTTGCAAACCAAAAATATGTGTTTGCATCAATGCAATCAATTCCATTCCGATTACAAGTTGAAACGGCCTGGACTTTTGGAACTCAACCTAATATTGGTATGGGCAGCTTAGAGAACTTATTTATAGTTTTACCATCTCTCTCCGAACAAACCGTCATTGCCAATTACCTCGATCAAAAAACAACCGAACTCGACACTCTTATTACCAAAAAAGAAAGGCTAATAGAACTACTCCAAGAAGAACGCACCGCCATCATTAACCAAGCCGTTACCAAAGGCCTTGATCCGGATGTGGAAATGAAGGATAGTGGCGTCGAATGGTTGGGGGAAATTCCAGCGCATTGGGATTCTAAGCCTCTCAGGTATGTTGGTGATACTCAAAATGGAATAAGTGCAGGAGCCGAATATTTTGGTTTAGGCTTCCCCTTTGTTAGCTATGGTGATGTTTATAAAAATCCAATTTTACCCAATTATGTCAGCGGTTTAGCCAATTCGACTGAAAAGGAACGTTCAAACTTTTCAGTTAAAAAGGGTGATGTTTTGTTTACTAGAACGTCGGAAACAGTAGAAGAAATTGGCATCGCTTCCACGTGCTTGGAGGATATCGAAAATGTAGTATATGCAGGGTTTTTAATACGCTTCAGGCCATATGAAAATTTACTTTTTGAGGGTTTTTCTAAGTACTACTTTCGAAATAATATCCATAGAATTTTTTTTATAAAAGAAATGAATATTGTTACTAGGGCATCTCTAAGCCAAGGTTTACTGAAAAGACTGCGTGTTCTTTTACCTGGAATTCAGGAACAAATTGATATAAGTAACTATTTAGACAATAAAACGACGGAAGTTGATAATTTAATCTCCAAAACCAACCAAGAAATCACCCTTTTAAAAGAATACAAAACAGCCCTAATCAGCGAAGTGGTAACGGGGAAAGTGAAGGTGATTTAAAAGAACCCAGCGGGTTCAGATGTTTATAGTAAAAATACACAGAGAGAATGTTCGACCCCATCGGGGTCGTATCCCTTCATCGTTACAATCGCTATAAACATTTAATCCCTTCGGGATTGCTATTAACCAACGATCCGAAGCCAGCTGGGGAACAATGGGCTCTAGAAAAGAACCCAGCGGGTTCATATGTTTATAGAATTGTCACACAGAGTGATCGTACGAACCCATCGGGGTCGTATCCCTTCATCGTCACAATCGCTATTAACATTGAATCCCTTCGGGATTGCTATTAACTTACGACCCAAAGACACCAGGGAACAATGGGCTATAGAAAAGAACCCAGCGGGTTCAGATGTTTATAGAAAAAATACACACAGAGAATGTACGAACCCATCGGGGTCGTATCCCTTCATCGTCACAATCGAACGCTAGAAACATTGAATCCCTTCGGGATTGCTATTAACTTACGACCCAAAGACACCGGGGAACAATGGGCTGTAGATATGAACCAAACCGGTTCACATGGTTTTAGAAAAAATACACACAGAGAATGTACGACCCCCATCGGGTCGAATCCCTTCATCATCACAATCGCTATTAACATTGAATCCCTTCGGGATTGCTATTAACCTACGACCCAAAGACACCGGGGAACAATGGGCTATAGAAAAGAACCCAGCGGGTTCATATGTTTATAGAATTGACACACAGAGTGATCGTACGACCCCTGCCGGGGTCGAATCCCTTCATCGTCACAATCGCTATAAACATTGAATCCCTTCGGGATTGCTGCGGGATTACTTTTTACACGATCGCTCGTCCCAAATGAAAATATCTAAATCTGTAATCATGTCGGAAACCTATACGCAAATTTACATTCAGATTGTTTTTGCTGTCAAAGGGCGAGAAAGCCTCATTGGTAAAGATTGGGAAGAAGAGCTTTATAAATATATTACTGGAATTGTAAGAAATAAAGATCAGAAAATGTTGGCAATTAACGGAATGCCCGATCATATACATTTTCTTATCGGTATGAAGCCTACATGCTGTCTGTCTGACCTTGTTCGTGAAATAAAAAAATCTTCTAATGATTTTATTAAATTGAAACACTTCACAAAATTCAAATTTCAGTGGCAGGCAGGCTACGGAGGATTTTCTTACAGCCATTCCAATTTGGATACGGTAATTAATTACATTCAAAATCAGAAACGCCATCATCAGAACAAAACATTCCAAGAGGAGTATGTAGAGTTTCTACAAAGATTTGAAATTGAATTTAAAGATGAATATCTGTTTGAGTGGATTCTGTAAGCTTCAAAGGCCCAATGATGTATCCTATTCGCAGTATTTAACTATCTATAAGCGGCAACAGGCTCTAACTTATCGAGTAAGAATACAAAACAGCCCTAATCAGCGAAGTGGTAACGGGGAAAGTGAAGGTGATTTAGAATATTAAAAAAAGGGCATTGCAATCCGCTTTGCCCTTTCTTGGCTCCTATTTTCCTAAAAAAGAGCTCGTACAATTTCGATCTTATTACCAGAGAGTTTCACCTCATAGCGCAGATATAAACTATTTTCTCCACCAGCAATGGACGAGAAGTCCCATCCTCGCTTCACAATTTCTTCCCTAAGCGCCCAAAGGTAGGCAGCACGCGCACTAGTCCAGCCTTTACATTTGGCTTCGGTATTGAGCGCCGTCACTACTTCTTGATCCGATGAGTTTTGAAATTTTGCCCGAAATTGGCGTTGTAATAAATTAAGCGTTGACATACAAATACGGTTTAATGATTTTGAGATTAAATGATTTGTATTCCGTAGCGTAAAAGCGATTTTGATACGTTTTTTTTGGCTGTGAACCCGTATTATTTGACCACCGTGGTGCACTCCACCCGGTTGGTATCGTTCGAAACGATTCGAAATACTGCTGCGAAGGTAATGAATTTGGAAGAGGTTTCAAATGATAAAACAGTATCCAGGTTTCAGAGATAATTGAGTATATTAGAAATAAATAAATCAAGAAAAAATGGAAAGGAAAATGGCAATGGTTTGTAATCAGGCTGATCTCAAAACGAGTAACCAAGTTGCTGAAGACTTCGACTACTGGAGGAATAAAACGGCCATTGAGCGGTTAGCTGCCGTAACCCTTCTGGTAAATCAGTACCTGCAATCTTCGCAACGTATGGACAAAAGTATGGTTTTCAAGAAAACAATGAAAAAATGACTCTTGAACCTGACTTTGAAGACTTCATTTCAGAGCTCCAAACGTTGTAACTAAATTTTGATTAAATAATATTAATTCATTTATTTGAGATAACAGTACCCATTTTGCATACCGTAAGATCTGCTTATGGGTCATTTATTTATACAACCTTGCCCTTTTCCTCAAATTTAATTCATGTCTATCCATACTGAACGTACCTTCGAAGCCGCTGTTGAAGAAGAATTATTACAAAACGGAGGTTATATAAAAGGCCATTCCTCTGACTTTAATGCGGATATGGGTTTGTTTCCAACTCATGTTTTTGCGTTTCTTCGGGAATCCCAACCCAAAGAATGGGAGAGAATTAGCACTATTCACAAGGCCGATGTTGAACAAAAAGTGTTAAACCGCCTACTGAAAGAACTCGACCTGCGGGGAACATTGGACGTGGCACGAAACGGTTTTACGGATTACGGCGTCAAGTTCAAAATGGCGTATTTCAAACCAGAAAGTACCCTTAACGTACAGTCACAGGAATTATATCAAATCAAGCAGCTGACGGTCACACGCCAATTATTTTACCAACGACAAGGGAGAAATTCACTAGACATGGTCTTGTCACTAAACGGACTTCCCATTGCTACCATTGAATTAAAAAACCAGTTTACAGGGCAAAATATACAGGACGCTCAAAACCAATATGTGTATGATCGTGAGCCCTCCGAACCTATTTTTCAATTCAAAAAAAGAAGTCTGGTTCATTTTGCACTAGACGCCGACGAATGTTACATGACCACCAAGCTGGCTGGAAAAAACACCCGTTATCTTCCTTTTAATTTGGGAAATCGCAACGGAGCGGGCAATCCAGTTAATCCAGACGGCTATCGAACATCCTATTTATGGGAAAAAGTTTGGGTGAAAGATAGCTTCATGGATATTATCGGAAAATTTATGCACATCAGCTCGGAAGCATTCGAGTTGAAGGGTGTTCGTAAAATAAAGGAAACCATCATCTTCCCTCGTTTCCACCAAATGGACGTAGTGCGTAAACTGACGGCAGATGCACGCGAATTCGGTGCAGGCAAAAATTATCTGATACAGCATTCGGCAGGTTCTGGAAAATCGAATTCCATTGCCTGGCTTTCCTATCGTTTGTCCAGTTTACATAACGCTGATAATGAACGTATTTTCGACTCCGTTATCGTCATCACAGACAGAACGGTATTGGATAATCAACTTCAAAATACGATCTACCAGTTTGATCATAAAGAAGGCGTCCTACAGAAAATTGATAAAGATTCACAGCAGCTCGCAAATGCCATCAGCGCAGGTTCGCATATTATCATCACGACGTTACAAAAATTCCCTTTCATATTGGACAAGGTGGGCGAAATGCCGCACCGGAAATACGCCGTCATCATCGACGAAGCACACTCTTCTCAGGGTGGTGAGGCAACCAAAAAAATGAAAGAGGTGCTGTCTGGGCGTACCTTGGAACAAGCCGAAATAGAAGAAAGCTATTCGGGTTTGGATGAAGACGCAGAAGATGAAATCCGGAAGTCTATGCAAGCACGGGGTATGCAGCATAACCTAAGTTTTTTCGGATTTACGGCAACACCCAAGCCTAAAACCATTGCCGTTTTCGGAACAGAGTCGCCCGATGAAAAACCACGTCCTTTCCACGTCTATTCTATGAAACAGGCTATTGAAGAAGGTTTCATTCTGGACGTTTTGAAGAATTACACTACCTACAAAACCTACTTTAAGCTTTCCAAGCAAATAGAAGACGATCCTGACATTAACAAAAAACAAGGCGCAAGAGCGATTGCACGTTTCTTAAGTCTGCATCCGCACAACCTTTCGCAAAAAACGGAAGTGATCGTGGAGCATTTCAGACAAATCGTTTCTAAAAAGATAGGAGGAAAAGCAAAAGCCATGGTCGTTACAGGTTCAAGACTACATGCGGTGCGTTACAAAGAGGAGTTTGATAAATACATTCGAGATCAAAATTATACCGATATCAAAACCATCGTTGCTTTTTCGGGAAAGGTGGCTTATGATGAATATCCCGACGGTGTTACCGAAGTGGAGCTAAACGGATTCAAAGAGAAGGAACTACCAGAAAAGTTCGGCACCGACGAGTACCAGATATTGTTGGTAGCAGACAAATACCAGACCGGTTTTGATCAGCCTTTACTGCATACCATGTATGTTGACAAAAAGTTATCAGGCGTAAAGGCTGTACAAACGCTATCAAGACTAAATCGTATGTCCACTGGCAAGGATGATACCTTTGTCCTCGATTTCGCCAATGAAACCGATGATATACTGGCCTCATTCCAGCCATACTATGAACTTACTACGGTGGATACTACCACGGACCCCAATCATTTGTATGACCTAAAAAATGAGCTAGAAAAAGCACAGATTATCTGGCAAACCGAAATAGAAAATTTCTGTAATATCTATTTCAAATCCAGAAAGAAACTATCGGAAAGTGATCAGAAGAAATTAAACGCATTTGTAGACCCTGCCGTAGACCGTTTCAAAGCTCTGCCAGAAACTACGACAACAGCGTTGGGCGAAGTTTCATCACAGGAAAATTTCAAACATGCTTTACAATCATTTACTAGGCTTTATTCATTTCTAAGCCAAATCATGCCTTTCTCTGACATCGACTTGGAAATGCTGTTTACCTA
Source organism: uncultured Dyadobacter sp. (assembly GCA_963976315.1). Classification (GTDB taxonomy): domain Bacteria; phylum Bacteroidota; class Bacteroidia; order Cytophagales; family Spirosomataceae; genus Dyadobacter. The sequence goes on along the minus strand of CAXBLH010000076.1, from coordinate 675 downwards.
TGGTAATTTTTTACTAAAAAAGCTCCCACGAAATAGCAAAGACCGGTTTCAACTAGGTGATGAAGTATCGCTGGAATATTACCGTTTACAGCATATTGGCAAGGTTAATATTTTGCTTGATGATCAAGGCGAATACGGTTTGGATGGCGGAAATGTCTCCGGAATCAGGATGAGTAAAGAAGAAAAAGCAGCATTGTCTGAAATCATTGATGTTTTAAACAAACGTTTTCATACCGAATTCAACGAAGCAGATAAACTCTTCTTCGACCAAATGGAAGCAGACCTTCTCAACGATACCAAACTCTGGCAACAAGCTCAGAACAATACGATGGCAAACTTTAAATACGGGTTTGATGACGTATTTATGGACAAACTGATCAGCAGGATGGAACAAAATCAGGAGATTTTTTCAAAAATGATGGATGATCCAGAATTCGGTGGATTAGTGAAAGGCTATATGTTGAAGCGGGTATATAATGGATTGCGAGGCTGACGCTTGTGCCGAAAACTGTTCTTAAACAAACTCTCCCACGCTATTCCTGAAATTCTCTGGGTGGGTTACCTAGGAAGTACAGCCATGAGATGGCGGATTTTTAGAGCGTTAGGAAAAGCAATGTTTTATGGCGCCTGAAATATACGGTTCCCGCCGATGCAAGCGGTTGGAATGGTATTTTC
>CAXBLH010000075.1:0-16021 GCA_963976315.1 uncultured Dyadobacter sp. | reverse complement strand
GCACAAAAAATAAGCTATAAACAATTCTATCATTAAAATTTAAACAGGCTCTTAGAGCTGTTAAACAATTCTATCACTAAAATTTAAACAAGCTCTTATTCCCTTCTAAACCAAGAAATAGATACCTATCTAAGTGTTGTTTTCTAGACAAATATTATTTACAGAAATTTAATCCTATCACGACTGGTTTTTGATATGGGCTTTTTATAAAAAACCGAAATTAGTTACCTGCTCGCAAATCATGTTCACGTAGAATTTGAAGGACGAAAGCCGATTGCAATACTAAAAAAGTCGTGAATCTCGAATATTTGCTCAACTGAGAAAATATAAAAAGAAAACGGGAATTAGATGCTGGTACTTTTTCGAAATTCTACTTCCGCACCAGATTATATATTGCTTCATTGGCTTTCTTTATCCATCTATTTTGGGCCTCACAGGTCCAATGAGAATCGCTTATTAAATAAGCGGCAGATCCCATTTTTTGAAATTCAGTGAAAATATTAATTACATCCATTTTAAGTTTAGGATGTTGCGTGATTTTTGGAATCAGCTGGTTGTATTCTGCATAAGTAGGGTCAACTACCGATACCTTATTAGGAATAACAGAAAGCAGTACGTTGTCAAATCCTAATTTTTTTAAGATCAATTCCGATTCATTGAGATTGTTAACCATAGCGTTGACGGTCGAGTCGGGTAGTTCTGTAAAGGAGGAAGTAATGTTGGGGACATCCGTATCCATATAATAGACGATGTCTTTTCCATGGTTTACCAAAGTCACTTCCTTATTCACTCGGTCAAAAAACTTGTAATTAAAGTTGGCCTTGGCCTCTTTAATCTTTAAAGAAAAATCATTTTGGAAAAGTAATTGATCGAAACGACTCTCCGACGAGGAAGCTCGAAACAGTTGGTCCAATTCGTAAACTAAGGGAGTCTCGGAGGTAGCATTAAATGTCGCCGAGTCGTTTCGAACATTTCCTATGGGGCTATTAGTGAATTTTTCACGAAAATGACGCTCCACAGTTTCAAGTATCACAATATTAATTGCCGACGTATCGGGTTTGAAATGCAAAATTTGACTCCAATGCGTGTAATGGTATGTTGCACCTGCAAAGTTTTCCTTTCCAATACGTTCTTTTTCGGTGAAACTATCACCAATTATAAAAAGATGTACCGGTTTTTTACTTTCATAATGAGCAATTGGCTGGTATTTCTCGCAGGTAGGGTGTTTTGCTTTAAAGGCGGATAAATTGGATAAACGATACAAATCACCATATCGGTAGCTGTCGTTGACCACCCCAACTTGATCTGCCAATTTATAGAAATACGTTGTGCCTCCTGCGAGCCATATTAAACAAAATAGTATAAGTATTGTGGTTCTAATAGACTTCATATTATCTTAACTTAATGGACCATACCTGTATTTTACTTTCAAATTTGCTAAACAGGAGTAGTTTATAATATCCAGGTTGATAGGTCACTTCAATGGGTAATTCGGATGGAATGGCTTTATCGCCCAAACGTTTGCCACTCAAATCAAATAAGGAGGAAAAGCTTCCCGATTTAATACTAATAAAGCGGTTATCAACTCCAAAGAAATGATACTGTATTGTAGAATTGGGCTGTATGTCCTTTATTTCGAACAATTCATTGCCTTCCTTATCCAATATGGCCGTTTTGGTTCTGGTGGATCTCGTTAAAATCCAGTCCAAAGCATTTTTATCATAAATTAGAGAAAAGGTAGCTCCGGGTTGCGTTCTTAAGAGCTGTTTTTTTGAAACAATTTTTCCAGATAAGTTGATTTGCGATAGCAACCCAGAATTCGAGATTCCCACCAATTCCGTCTGGTCATTGATGCGATTTTGAACCCAAGTGAAGGGGCTATTAGTTCTGGTTAAAAGGTCGGTTGGAAACCCCGATTTTATATTCCCATTTTCTCCAATTAAATATATTTTCCCATTTCCTTGAGCAATAATAAAACCTCTATTTCCAATTTGGTTTAATGCGACTATAGGCCCCATAATATTGTCGAGCCTGAAAGTCTTATTGATTTTCCTAAGCCCAGAAGTTACATTTTCCCAGATGTAAATTTGATTTAGTTTACTTTTAATTATAAATCGATTACTGCCGTCCGCACCACCATCTATCAAATAAAGGTTTTCAATTTCTTCGCCCGCAGGTAATGATTTTGAAAAAACGGTAAATCTATGTTGTTCGTCCTCATCTATGGCATATACCGACTTGCTGGTCGCAAACATTCGTTGCTGTCGTCCTATATTTAAAAAGTCAACTTTAAAAGATTCCGATATGATATGACCGTCTAGGGTACTAATATTGTCAATTTTTCCTGTTTTTAAATTATTAATATGTAGTAAATTAAACGCTTTGTCTGTCATTAATAACTCAGAGGTTCCATCTGTGGGATTTTGTAGCACCGACAACTTTTGATCAAACAATTCGGGCCATTCAATATCCAAATTTAGAAAGGTGCGGTTAAGAACCTTTGCAGCAGTTGGCCGCTCTTTGGGTTTTAAAATCAGCTGGGGATAGGCCTTTTTACCCTCGTAAAGACAGCTGAATTGTATTAATTCTAACTTCGTAGTAAGTTCGGAATAGGACTTTATGCTTTCATTTCGTTGTAATTTCCTAAGGTTAACTACCATTGAAATTTGAGGCATCGATTTGGGATTATTTAGAATGCTATCATATTCTGGGTATTGCTTCCACGTAGATTGATTTTCAAAGTCGACCAGATAGTTTTGAAGCACCTGTGCATTGTTACTCATTACCAAATAGGGCGCGACATAAGTAATATATGTTTTAGGGAATCCTACAAAGGCCGGGCCCAATATGGCACTTGGGAACTCAGTGACATTGACCGCGAAAATATCATAACCTTGGAATTTGTCCTGACTCGCATTTGTTGCTTCACTCGATAGTTTAGCTAGTTTTTGAAGTGTTTTTCTTAATTCTTCATAACCAGAATATTCCGCCAAAATTATTTTAGCATCACCAATACTACTATTTTCTTCTAATTGACAGAAGAGGAGTTCTGAGCCTAAATTGTTAATAAATACTGCTCTTTCTTTTCCAAGATGATAATTTAGTTTTTCCCATGCATCCGACTTATAGTTTTCATGCCAATCTAAAAAATGCTCATGAAAGTCTGATTTGGCCTTTGCCGCATAGCGATACAGGATGGATGTTTGTTGAGAAACGTATTTTTGATTGTGAAATGGGGATCCTTCAAAAGCTTTAAAAAGCTGCGATAAATAGTAACTCGGTATTTTATCACCTACTGATTCAAGACCAAAATTCGCTACATCATCGTCCTGATAAATATAGAAATCCTGAAACCGGGGTATATTACTGGAGAAGAAGTTGAAATGGTTGTTTTTATCTACTTCTGGAATAATCGATTTCCATGCTTCCGTGTGTAGGTAAATATGAGTACCGTTTTTGCTTAGCGGGTTTCTAGAAAACTTGTATTTCAGGTCATCTGTTTGGAGATCAATAGCGGTAGTTCTAAGGACATCTTCTATGAGCTCGCCATTGTAACTCGCAATGAGAAGGTCATCTTTGAGAATGTATGAAAATAATGGATGGGAACTCAAATCATAAATATCCGTAATTTTGGTATCTTGAAAGGTGTGATGAAGTGCTCTTATCGACTGGTTTTCTGGGATATTGAGCCAGATACGGTCTTTTTCGGTGGTGGGAATATATATCAAAACACCCCATTCAGTAGTACTTCGAGGGTGGAAAGAATAGGTGATTTGTTTCTTGTTTATTAATTCAAAAACCTTCTTTTTATCATTAGTGAGTAGGTTAAGAATAGATAGGTTATCAGTTGCAATGTCCAATAAAGGCAGACGTTTTGCGTCGATATTCTCCTCTGTAATAAAATAGGTAGAATCCTGAATCCTATTGCTAGAAATAACGACCACCGAAGACGATGGAATATATTTCCAATAAGTATCAGTTACCTGAAGCCTTTTAAACAGGAAATATCCTGCCAAAGTAATTATTACTCCCAGCAGGATAAGTATTTTTTTATTTTTAATCACCAGGTGTATTAAGCTTTAATGGCTTTCACTTTGTTGTTTAATTCCATTCGGAAATTTAATAGTTCGTTGAAACTACGAATACAAACTTTCCATAAATTCCATTTCACAATTGACACTTCGCCTGTTTCCCGATCCTTATGAGTAATAGGAATGTCAAAGGTTTGTTGACCAGACTTTTTGGCCATAACAGACAAGAATATATTGGGTGCAAAAGGTTCAGGATTTGGAAGCTGGTTCATGAGTTTTTGCAAGAAAGTTCCTTTTATAAGTCTAAAAGGAATATTGCTATCCATGATATATGTACCATAAATGGTGGAGATGGTTCCTCTTAAAAACTTCGTTATAAAAAGGCGAACACCTGCATCATGACGGACTTCCCTGTATCCTAATATAAAGTCAGATTCATGCCGTTTTGACCATAATTTGTCAAAGTCGTCTGAAACAAACTGGTCGTCACTATCTGTTTGAAAAACATATTCCGACCCTAATTTTAGGGCGGTATTATAACCATTGACAACCGCATTCCCATGTCCACCATTTTTTTGATGAATAACAGTCAAGTGGCTAACCTCTTGTTTCAGTTTATCTAAAAGTATTTTAGTATTATCCTTTGAACCGTCATTGATTACAATCAATGTCGTATTGTCATTTGGAAATTTAACTTTTAAAAAGTTTGTCCAGTTATATACTACTTTTTCGATACAATCTTGCTCATTGTATGCGGGCATTACTATACTTAAAAGAAATGACATTGAAATAGGTTTTTGTAAGTGATTGCAAAATTAGTAAATAATTGCTGATAGCATCTATTCGGATACCTATATTTACTTAGCGTATTTGTCTTTTAAGTTATTAATTGGTTTTTCAAAAAAGTGCCAAGACACAGAAGCCACCATTATAGTGAGGGCTGTGACCACAACTACTTGAACGAGTTGTTGGTTTTGAAGGCTTGGGAAAAGCGAATATATTTTATTTAATAGCCTTTCGACCGGATGATTTGGGCCACTGTGGTAATGGTTGTATATGAAATTGTGATACAAATATATACCATAACTGATTTTGCCTAAATAGACACTTATACGATTTTCTAAGAAACTGGCCATCACTCCTGAGAAGCCTAATATGGCTTTTCCTATTAGAAAAAAGCAAAATACAGAAGCTGAAAGACGGTCAAAAACTATTTTTACAATATTATAACGCTGTGCCGGTTCTGTATGATATTCTATGTATTTAGATAGGAAATACACTCCTAACCAAACTCCCAAGCTAAGAAGTACTAGCCAAGTTTTTGAAAAAAGCTTATTGAAAGTATCATTTTTATATAACTGCATCCAGCCCATTATACCTCCTAAAGCAAACGAATCGAGGCAGGCGGGCATGGTTACGTACGATACAATCCATGATTTACCACTCAAATAGAAAAAACACCTGATCAGAATAGCCAAGATGCCTAATGCTATAAATATGTTTCGTAAGTTTTGTTTTGGAACAAAGAATATTAGAAAAGGAAAGAAAATATAGACTTGTTCCTCTACGGCCAGAGACCATAAGTGGTCAACAGATCCCATCCAGGCCTCATTGACAGCCATATAGATGTTGGTACCGTAAAACACGAGCCATGGCCAGAACTGATGTACCTCTGGAACACCCAACAAAAATAGAACCAACAGTGAAAGGTAATAAACCGGGAAGATGCGTATGGTTCTTCGAATTAAAAACTTTCGTAAGTATTTCTTAAAACCAGCGGGTTGATCTTTGAAGTTTTCTCGGCTTTTCATTAAGATTCTTGAGATCAAGAATCCGCTAAGTACAAAAAACATCGTTACACCTAGTTCACCAAGAGGTAAGTTGGTGGTAGTTAGATGTGCAATTAATACCATAGCCACTGCTATAAATCGAATGCCATCGAGCTGTATTATATGACCTTGTGAAGTTACTCTCATACTACCAATTTACCTTGATTTTTTCAGCTTTTACTTCTGGAACAGTTATGGTTTTGTTTGGAAATAATATACCGATCTCTTCCCCTTGTTGCCTAATGATCCCTATTTTATATTCTCCCTTGGTTATTTCCGAGTATGGTATATCTACCCAAAAACCGGGGGCGAAATAATGTTGTTGAAGGAATAGTTCCTTCCTACTTTTATTTCTGGTTCGGTTCGCTGGGAATACATAATAACGATCTTTTGAACTTAGTATCACGTAAATGCCACTATCTAATAGTCGTTGGCTACTATAAGTTTCATTACTTATCTTTAGGTCAAGTGCGTTTTCTGAAATGCTTAATTGGGAATACAGTTGAGCCAAATTATTAGTAACTCCTGCGTAACCCTGTTTCTCGGCAATTTTAAGGAGCGGAATCCATTTTGTATAAAAAACTGGCGTTTTAGCGATAACGTTTGCTACCAATGTGGTATCCGTTTTCGTAGTCAGCGTTTTATCGTCATAACTTGAATTGAACTGTGAAGTGGTTAGGTATTTTCTAAGATTAAACGCGTCCACTAGATGGTAGTGGTAGCTGAATATATTAAATACGATAGCCAAAAATGCAATGGCAGTGATATAAGGAGAGAGAAAACTGCCACGAATGGGTATTACAATATGTATATAAGTAATGACTAACAACAGCACCGAGTAGATTTTATATTTGCTGGTAATAAGGCCTTCTATACCAAAACCGGCTCTCGAATACACTACAATCAGGGCGGTTCCTAATACGAAAAGCAAAGCGCCCAAAGTAAAAAGCGCGGTATGCTTCTCATTTTTAGAAGCGAATCGCCCATTGATGAGTTGAATCGAAATGGAAATTACGATTGAAATAGCCACCAAAAACAATAATGCTCCAAGAAAGACACAGATTTTAAAACTATCTAGTACAGGCACCGCTTCGGCGAAAGAACCCAGAAATGCCATGTAGCCCTTCGCATATTGTAAAATTCCTGCTCCTGAAACCGGATTTTCGACATTTCGGGCATACCAAAAGAAGTAACTAAAAATGGTAGCTCCACTTAGTAAAATCCAAATTTTTAACCTCGTATTTTGTTTGTTTAGAAACAAAATTACTAATCCAATAGGTAAGACAAATAAGCCATTTCCACTAGTGACTACTGTGATTAAACCTAATAGGATCGCGAGTATAAAATGGGCTATTTTTGGACTTATTAAAAGATATATAGTATATAAAAACAAAGTAACTACCCCGAAGTTTTGTATGGATGCCATTCCCCAATACATATTTTCCCAAAAAGCAAGTGTTAACCATAAGAATGGAATGGGGATTAAAGCAAAATAGGGTTTCTTATTATTCTTTAAAATAGTATAAAAAAGAGGAATAGCGGCTAATAACAAGCAATTCCCCACCAACATGAGGTGCTTATAATTGAGATGTCCGAATAGCTTGAAGTCTAGCCAAGCCATTAATCTAGTGAATGCAATTCGATGCTCATTGTGTTGTTTTTGCAGTGCTGCAAAGCCTTCTTGCCAATTTTGAGCATTTGTCAATTCACTAATAGTAAGCTTGAGAATATGATCGTCCCATTTCGGAATATTAATGGCATAAAAATTCCAGGCTGTGAAAAATACCACAACTGGAATTAGAATGATGCTACTAATTATTATTTTATAGAGCTGTTTGGTCATAAAGCGGTAGACAATTGACCAATATATTTGGCAATTGATTCAGGATCTAATTCGGATTGTTTTTGGTGAAAAGACTGGCTTCCATATCTTCCATTGGGATAGCCTTCTGCTCTTAAACTTTTAAAGTTTTCCGGTCTTATACCTTTTTCTAAAAGTTGAACTGAAAGTTGTTGCGCCAAACCGCCAATGCTAATATGTTCTTCTGCCACCAGTATATTGGGCGTACTTGACAATAAGTGCACCACTTCATCCGTAAGTTCCAATGGGAAACGGAATGCTGAAATCAGGTTTATAGCATCAGCGAATACCGGGTTTTGCTCCATGGCAGCTAATACATTATTGGCAATGGGCCCCAGTGATACCACAGTGGTTTCTGCTTGAGGCGCTTGGTGTATTATCTTGAAAGACCCTGAATTGTAACTATTATTGGGGGTAAGTTTTCCCGCCCCTAACCTTAAATAGGTAGGACGAGCTTCCTTCACTATTTGCTGTACCATTGGTTCAATTTCGTCTGAAAACGAAGGAGTCCATATACTGGCATTTTGCAAGCCACTCAAACAAGCCACATCTTCAATAGCATGGTGGCTGCTGCCCATAATGCCGTATCCGTATCCTCCACCGTTTCCTACTAAAAAAACAGGAAGATTGTTAAAGCATACGTCATTACGGAATTGTTCCAGACACCTATACACGACGAATGGGGCAATACTGTAACAAATTACCTTAAAACCTTTGTGTGCAAATCCTGCGGCAACGCCAATCATATTCTGTTCAGCGACACCGGCATTAATGAAGCGACTTCCAAGTTTTTCTTGTAAATTTTCCAACGCATTATATCCCAAATCACCCGTTATAAAAACGATGGATTCATCTTCTACTGCAAGCTTTTCTATGGAAGCTGAAAATTCTTTTCTCATTTTCGTAACTGTTTTACAAGTGTTCTTATCTCATCGGCAGTTTTGTAAGATTTAGAACCTCGTCTAATTCTGGTACGTATGTATTTAGGTCGTTTTTTGGTCTCTTCAAAAATTTTGGTAATGTATTCTCCCAAAAAGGAAATGCCTAAAATTGTAAGACCACCAAAAAATACAATTAAAACGATAACCGTGCTAATTCCTTGTGGGGTATCTGGAAAGAAAAATAATTTGGCCAAAATTTGCCAGATAATTCCTAGGATAGATAATCCCGTTAATGCAAAGCCAGCATAGCTCATGAGCTCCAAAGGAGCAAAGCTAAACGAGAATATCGCTTTTTTTGCCCACCATATATTTTTAGTCCAATTGTTAGTAGAAACACCAAACATACGTTCAGGACGAACATAGGGTACTCCTGTTTGTTTGAATCCAACCCAAGCCCGTAGTCCGCGTAGAAATTGCTCGGTTTCCGGCAAATCAACCAATTCTTTCACCACTTTTCGGTCAATCATTGAAAAATCACCAGCATCACGTGGTATTGGAATATAGCTTAGGCTTTGGAATATTTTATAAAAGGATTTGTAAAAGAAATGGATATGGGGTTTCATTTCCCTTTGGACTCTCACACCATATACCACATCATTTCCTTCAATCCATTTGGAATAAAAATCTGGAATGATTTCGGGAGGGTCTTGTAAATCACCATCCATAAGTACTACACAATCTCCAGTAGCGATTTCCATCCCACTTAAAAATGCGGATTGTGATCCAAAGTTCCGAGAATGGCTAATACCTACCACATTAGGATCTTTATCGCATATTGTGTTGATGATTTCTTCCTGATTATCCGGCGAATTATCATTTACGAATATGATTTCATACCGTACCTTCAGCTGATTGAAGGTCTTAACCAGTCGCTCATACATAAATGGAATTGCTTGGGCATCTTTATAACATGCAATAATTGCCGTTATCACTGGATTTAGCTTCGGATTTTCAAACGCAGGCATCACATTGGCTTCGTAACCAATTTGTTCTTGCCAAGCTTTTGTTTTCAAAAGGCCTGTTTCTAACGTATTTCGTGGACTCCAGTTGAAGTCCTGTTGGAACGACGTGGAATCACCATACCATTCGGCTAAATCCCAGTTGCGGTTATTCATGCTACCCCAGCTTGGCTTTTCTTCAATGGAAAATACCTTTCGAGTAGTTTCAACCAAGTCACCTATGGTGGTTTTTTTGCCTGTAGCTATGTTATAAGACTTACCGGAGGTAGCCTCTGAAATGTTATTGGCGGCATCCACAAAGGCTTCAATACAATCTTCTACAAAGACAAAGTCCCGGCTAATATCAGGGGACACTAATGAAGGAAGTTTTTGGTTTCGTGCCAATTCTATCAGTCGGGACATGAGCCGGTCAGGTTCTTCCCAATATCCAAAAATAGAATATAACCGCAGGTTAAGTGTTTTTAGCCCTTTTGTCTTGGCATAAAATTCCAATAAATAGGCCGCAGATACTTTGGAAACAGCATAATGACTGTTTGGCTCTACCCGATCGGTTTCTTTGGGGGCGGTGCAATTGTATCCATACTCTGAGCTGCTACCAGCATGAATATAAACCATTTCTTGGGAACAATTTTCAAGCAAATTAACAGTACCCAAAACATTCGTTTCGTAGGTAAGGTTTACACTATTTTGCTTGCTATATGCCCCGTAAGCAGCAAGATTAAAAATTGTCTTTGGTTTGTATTTATCAAAGACATCCTGAACCGAATTGTTGGAAAGAATATCGCAATGGATAATGTTTTCAAAAGGAACATTCAATAATTTCAGTCGCCAAGCTTTGGTAGCATCATGTGTTAATGCATAACAGTCCTGTCTAATCTTGAAAATCTCATTGAAAAGGTTTGCTCCAATAAATCCGCTGGCACCAAATACAAATATAGGCCCCTTTAATTTCTTTATTTTATCGTGATAGATCGGTAATTGATCAAGCATTGGTAAGTTCATTAAGGTATCGTTCCTTTACTTCTGTGGTTGCCAATAAATATTGATCAGCATTCATCGGTAAATAGTGCCATTCTAGTTTATTCTCCATATATGAAACCCCTTTCCCTTTCACGGTATTAGCGATGATTGCTTTGGGCATACCATTTTTACGTTGGCTTAAAGTAAGAATAGCATCATTAATTTGGGTGATATTATGGCCATCTAATTCAACTGTATCAAAGCCGATTGCCTTCCATTTTTCAACAGAAGCTGTTTCTCCTAATACTTTTTCCGTGGTACCAAAGCCTTGAAGCCCGTTTTTGTCCACCATCATGATCAGGTTGTCAAGCTGGTTCTGGATTGCATAATGAGCAGCTTCCCAAGTAGTCCCTTCATTGGTTTCGCCGTCGGATAATAAAACGTAGGAGTAAGTACCATCACCCTTTACTTTTCCCGCGTGTGCAATTCCGGTGGCTATTGGCAAACCATGCCCTAGTGAGCCCGTAGCGAAGGGGATTCCGTCATATTGACGAGGAGCTGGGTGGGCAGGTAAAGTGGTGTTGTCCTGATAATAAGTATCCAACTCTTGGTCTGTAATTTCACCTAAAGTATGGAGGCATGCATAAAGTGCTGCTGCAGCGTGACCTTTTGATAAAATAAAGGTATCTCCGTCTTTTTTGTTGAAAAAAAGTACGCTGATCATTAAATCGATGCAACTAAGAGAACATCCTATATGTCCGGCGTTGACTTTATGGTATAATCCCAAGATTTTAAGGCGGAGTTCCCCGCTTAAATTTTGAGAATTTTCTATTCTTTCCTGAATTGTCATGGCTTTGCTGTCTGTATATGCACTGTTGGACATGTTTACAAAGTAACGAGCATTATATTTGAAATAAGTGCGCAATATACAAATTCTTATTTGTCGGTTTTTACCACCCTGCTTTGTTTTACTATTCGGAACCGTAACGAAGTCCTTTCAAACGTTTAATAACCAAGGGTTTTTCAAGGTTTTTTTGTTTAAGTAAAATACTTTCCGTTTGGGTGGTATCCATCACCTGAACGAATGTAGCAGTCTTTGGTAGGTACAAATTGGTCAATTGCGCATCTTGGATGGAATAGGGCAAGAAAGTCCTATCCATCTCGGATAGTAATTCCATACGCGGCGCAGGGTAATAAACTGTGTCTCCCGGCTGATAAGTTTCAATAATTTTGTTTGCGGCATACCAGTAGGGGTTTGGCTCGCGTGGTTCCGCGAAATAGCCATATTTTACACTTCGATCCTGGTAAAAAGACATCAACCTTTGGCTCACAAAATACAGTTGTAGGGCAAATAAAAAATAAATAGGTATTTGGAACGACCACTTCAGACGGTGGTAATATTGTAGCAATAGGCTTATAAGGATGATGATAAACGGAAATGAAAAGCCTGAATACCTTTGAGTGATGCCAGTCGTATGCCCGTTTTTGAATGCCATTATAACTAAAAAAATAGAAGGTATTAGGCCCATAAAATAGAGCATCCAATATCTTTTTCGAGTAGTAGTAGTAGCTTCTCTATGTAAATCATAAACAAAAGATAATCCAAAGATGGCCATTGAAAGAACTGCAAAATGGCTTTTGGTTTGACTATAGAAAAGCATACTTGCCGCAAGGAGCAAGATTGGAACAAAATCAAAAACTTTATTTTTATTATTTTTAAAAAAGGGGGTAAGGGAGAAACGGTACCAAACAATTAGAAGTATTCCTACTAAAATGGAAATGATGAGGTTTTTTTTCCCTACCAGGGTTTCTGCCATTCCATTGGTAAAGAGTACTAAATCAGCAAAAAGCGGAAGCGATTTGGCTAAAACATTGTCTAAAGTTGCGGGCAAAGCGCCAAATGGGTTGTCAAGCGGTCTGGTTTCAGCCATTCTTTTATACAAATCCGCTTGATAACCTAAGGTATATAGGGTGTATTTACCACCTCCAAACATAAGCCACCAAGTTACTCCCGATAATGCCAAGGGAGCAGCGAGTAAAAATCGAAGCCATGTTTTTAAGCTTCTTAAAAAGAATACAGCGTAAAGTCCATGCACCAAAAGAACTAGAATGACCAAAAAGTGGGATAGCAGAGCCAAACCGGCTGTGAGAATATAGCCGATATACAACCCAAGGGTTTTACGTTTGGACACCCCATTTTCAATGATTTGTAAGAAAAAATAAGTCGCTAACAATGTCAAACAGAAAGTCATTGAATAATTTCTGGCTTGATGACTATATGCAATAAAGAAGGGCTCAAATGCTACAATGGCTGCACTGGTGAGCGCAACGGTATCTCCAAAATATTTTTTGGCAAATAAGAAGGTAGAGCCAATAATTAAAACACTGAAAATCAAAGAAAAAAATCTGGCAGAAAAATCGGATAGACCAAAAAGTTCAAGCCAATAATGAAGTAAAAAATAATAGAATGGACTATTTCCGATATCACTACGGATCATTGCTTCATAGTAATCATCCAAACTTTTAGGACTCCAAAATGCTGCCGGAGTGAAGGGTTTTGGTACAAAATTAATTTGGTAGGTAAAGGACCTCAATACTTTAATGGGCTTATAATCTAGCTGTGGTGATTTCCAAAACTCGGCTATTGAAACTACGGGTTGAGAAAAAACTTCCTTTTGATTAGCACCTTCTAGTACAATTCCTTGACTAATAACCATCGTGCTTTTTTCATCGAAAAAGATACTGTAGGTGTCCAGTTTATATATTCTCAACACAAATCCCAGAATTAGAATTGTGGCCAAGATTATCCACGTTTTGTATTGATTGAGTTTGGAGTATTGGATCATTGTGATTACGGAGTGCCTCATTTTTTACCGGCTAATGAATGCGAAATTAAATATTATATTATCAATTTCAGGATTCATGTCCTTAAAAGGTGGCGTTAAATTCTATGGAATGGTGCGCATTCACATTTAAATATTCAAAATCGTAAATTCAACCCTTCGGTTTTTTTGTCTAGATTGCTCCGTGAGGTTATTGGTAATAGGCTTTGCTGGCCCCCATGCTTTGGTCTCAATTCGGCTTGAGTCTATTCCTTGTTTGGTTAAGTAGTTTTTTACCTCCTCTACGCGTTGCTGGGATAGTTCAATATTTTTTTGGGTGTCTCCCTGGTTGTCCGTATGGCCTTCCAGCAATATTTTCATGGAGCTGTATTGCTTCATGATCTTAACGATCCGGTTGAGTTCATCAAAGGAGTGTTCCATTATTTGGGCGCTACTTTGCGCAAACATAGAACTACTCAAACGGATTTGCTGACCTGTTTTAACGGGCTGCAGGTATAAATTAAGCTTTATTTCCCGAAAATTACTTTCATCTGTCAAATTGATTTCTTCTGCTGTAGTGAAATAATTTTCATGATCTACGGTAATCACATAGTTGGAATGTAATGGCAAAAACAACTGATAATTGTCATCTGCCGCATGATAGCTGGTGGTTGTAAAAGCGCTTAAAGAATCACGAATGGCAGACTTTATAGTGGCCGAAATAGGTTTGTTTGTCTCCTTGTCAAATACCTGTCCTGTTACTAATGCAATGGCCTCTGGTTTGATTTCAGGGGTGAGCCTTATCCTAAAAATATCATACTGTCCTATGCTTTCCGACGTGGAACTAAAATAAGCATACTTTCCACTCGCAGGAATATTAAAATACCCATCCCAATTGGGTGTATTAATATGCTTTCCAAGGTTCTCGGGTTCGGACCAGTTCGTCCAGGTATCATCAAGCCTTTTAGTAACAAACAAATCGCCATCCCCATATCCGCTATGTCCATAAGATGTGAAGTATAATGTTTTATTATCAAGAGCCAAAAAGGGGGTGCCTTCTTCCGCCGCAGTGTTAATCGTATTTCCAATATTGAGTGGTTCCGACCAACTTTTATCGTGCTTTTGGAAACAAACATAAATATCCCTTTTACCTTTAGTATCTGCCCTTTCGATGGCGATTAATAGAACATTGCCGAGTGGAGATACAGTTACCTCCATGGAATTGTTTCGTTGGTTGATACCCAAGCTAGGAATTAAGGCTTCGCTAGGGTAGGACCAACCGGATTTTGAAAGGATTGAATAGGAAAAGCCAAACTCTAAGGAGCCGTTTGGAAGGTATTTATTGATTAAATAAATCGTTTTTCCATCGGATGAAATACTAGTGACCGCGTTATCCCCTGCATTATTTAGTGGAGCTCCTAAATTAGTAGCCATGCCCCAAGAACCATCTTTATTTGCTTTAGATACCCAAATGTCTTGATGGGTAGGACTACCAATATTTTCGGCGTAATTGGCCCTCGTAAAAAATAGGGTGGTGCCGTCTGACGAAATTACCGGAGCTATTTCGGTGCCTTTAGAGTTGATATTTTTACCAAGGTTTTCTTTTTTGGTTAAATCATTTACACTTTTTGCAAGATTAATAGTTGCAGAAATCGGTACCGGAGTAGAAGATATACCAATCGCATCAATTTGATTGTAACCCGGAACCTTTCCCGTTTGCATCACTATTTTTATGGCTTCACATACTATATTTCTTTCCTTGACGGTAATGTTTAACTGTCGGCTTTTTTCTGGTAGTGCTTTTGGTTCAAATTCCGCAATAGTAAATTCCTGCCCATCTGTACTATAAGCTAAAACCCTGCTGATTGATCCTGGGTTGAAATTTTCACCAATCATAATTTGAGAAAGAGGAATAGGTTTTTCAAAGCCCACCTTAATCCATTCCTCTGCATTGCCATTTTGTTGGGCAGGTGACCAGGCACAGGGGCTGTCACCACTAGCTGGTAATTTATTTGGTTTGTTTAAAATCTGGCTGGCATGATACCCTTCACCATAGTTTTCTGAGCGAAACTCTGATGAAAAACCGAGTATTTTATTGGCCCATTCTACCTCCTGAGCCAGTGTTTTAACTGGTGCAATGAGCAGAATAAGTAAGTTTAGCTGGATGATGAATGTTATGTATTTCATTTAAAAACTTTCTTGTTTCTTGTATACTATTTCAAAAGTTCGGCATAAATCACTTCCACTTGAAAACTGAAAATGCCTAGGTATTATTGGGTAGCACCAATTAAAAGTATCCAATCCCATTCTGAATTATTTTCAGGGGGCATAAATTTAACGACTTTATCGGAAGCAAATTGACCTCCACGCCATCTTCTACCCGTTCGTGGGCTATACCAAACTACATTAAACTCTTCACCTACCAAAAAACTGAGATTCACTGCTATTTCTTCAGAATTTGATAAATATAACATGGCCATTCTTTTGTTTGCTAAAAGTTCAACATTTACTTGAGTTTCAGAAAGCGGATTCTTTACATAGAACTCACCATTCCAATCCGCTTTCATATAAGGCCAAGGAATTTGATCCATTATTTCAACAGCCTTTTGAATAAATTC
>CAXBLH010000074.1:0-16094 GCA_963976315.1 uncultured Dyadobacter sp. | reverse complement strand
TTGAAGCGCTCATTTTTTGTTGTTTTAAAGGGTTAAGAATAATAAACTTTCAAGTAACTGGGTGCTGGGAATTATACAGTTATTTCAGTTGGGTTGCTTTCGGTTTTTTTGTTAATTATAACTTATATTATGCTGTCTATTTGGACTCCAATTTAATTCACAGTACTTGGCCTTATCGCGACTTTTGTTTGTACAGCTATCTGCTTTCGGTCGTCAAATGCTACATGCAACTTTTTTTTGAGCAAATTATTAATTTCTATTTTTTAATAAGAGACCACTTAAAAGATTAGGAATTATACCGTTAATTGTAAGTTTGTTTTAATTTATATATTAATAAAAAGTTTCTAAAATTGCATTTGTATTATAAATACAAATGCAATTTTATATATAAAAATAATTAGTTAAAACCCGTTAATTACGTAAAGTGATATTCACGTGTTTTAGGGGGGTGAAACAAGAGAAGTTTTTGGGAATGGATCGCTTCCGGTAGTATTTTTATGGAAACTGGGTAAGGAAAAAATCTTGGTACTGGGGAGTATTAAAATAACATTAATGGGCTATACACCATTTTCTTAATAGGACTTTGCACACAGCTGAGAGATACCTCTTAAAAGCGGCTTCTGTGCTTAATGTTTGGTCACTGATCAAGTTTGGTCTCCTATTATTCACGAAACCGTCTTTTAAATATACCTTTCGAAATCTTTGAAATTAAGGTTTTGGAGCTATTCAGCTTTGTGATGGGAATAGGTTTAGGTGCTCCGAATATTACAGCACTAACGTTCCCTAACTGGTGTTCAGGGATAATGATTTTGGGTGCTTTTGAAATTTGGTATTCCGAAATTATCTATTGTGTTAGATGCCTACATTTTGATAATAATGCACCGTGTGGAATTATCGTGTTTGGAATTAATCGGAATGCAGAAGAAAATACTAACTGGGTTGTGATAAAGTAGCGAACTTTGAAGATAAATAATTAAAATTGGGAGCCTATAACAACAAAAAAAGCACCCCGATAAACTTGGGATGCCTTCAAAAATGATGTTATGAATAAAATTAGATAACGCGAACGTTAACTGCATTTAAACCTTTTCTTCCATTTTCTACGTCGTAAGACACTTTGTCATTTTCACGGATTTCGTCTTGAAGACCTGAAACGTGAACGAAAATATCTTTTTCACCACTGTCTGGTTGAATGAAGCCAAACCCTTTGGAGTCATTGAAAAACTTAACTGTACCTTCTGCCATTAGTATTAATCTTATAAGTATTGAAAATCAAATTTAGGGAGATTTTATTGAATTGCAAGTTACTTTTTTCAAAATAATAAATTTTGCTCCTTTTAGGTATTCGTTTCAAAAACAGATATTTATAAATTTGATTGATGTAATCTTTGTTAAGTGCTATCTTTAGTGCTAATTCTGTAAACAATTGCTATAATAATTCAATTTTTCATATTTTCGCCATTGTAAAATTTATTCAAGTTTATTTTTAGGAAAAAGTCAAATGTCTGCACCAACGTTAGAAAATTTTAAATCTCCTATTTGGCTTCCAAACGGACATTTCCAGACTATTTATCCATCCTTGTTTCGCAAAAGGGGGGAGATGATTTTCGAAAAAGAACGAATTTTAAGTCCCGATGATGATTTCCTAGATCTATTTTGGTCCAAAAGTACTCCCAGAAAGTCAGACGCCAGAAATCCTTTGGTCGTACTCTCCCATGGTTTAGAAGGGAGTGTCGAAAGTCAATATATAGTGGGAATGGTGAAACACTTGAATAACCATGGATTTGATTGTTTGGCATGGAATTTTCGCGGATGTGGGGAGGAGCTTAATAGGAAAGCTAGATTTTACCACAGTGGGGCAACAGAGGATTTGGATTTGGTGGTGCAGCAGGCAATATTTAAGGGATACGATCAGATTAGCCTAATGGGGTTTAGTTTAGGGGGGAATCTTACTTTGAAATATTTAGGAGAAAGAGGCAGTAAAGTTTCCAAAAATATACGGAATGCGGTCACCTTTAGTACGCCGATGGATCTGGAAGCTTGTAGTCTGGCCTTGTCAGAATTCAGAAATCGACTTTATATGAATCGGTTTTTGAAGTCGCTAAGCATTAAAATACATCAAAAGGGAGCTTTGTTTGCTGACCAGATCGATTTAACTAAATATTCAAAAGTTAAAACACTGTATGATTTCGATGATATTTATACTGCTCCTTTACATGGTTTCGAAAATGCCACCCATTACTATAGTACATGCAGTTCACAGCACTTTATAGGTAACATTGGCATCAAAACATTAATCGTAAATGCTAAAAACGATCCTTTTGTTCCGTTTAATAGTATTCCAGTTTCCGCTATTATTAAAAATGACTTTTTAATACTGGAGTCACCCAGGGAAGGTGGGCATTGCGGTTTTCGACCAGCAATTTTGAAGAATAATGTGTACTGGTCTGAGGCGCGGGCGCTCCTATTTCTGACAGAGGGTATTTAACTTATTTTCTGAGTCGTAACAGTAACTATTAAAGTTACCAATAATTTTCAAGAGCCTAATCGCTAAAAAAGTGCCACTTTTGTTATAATTGTAACTTTGACGCATAATAAAAACGGAACCTTTGTAATTTTTGTTAGGGGGATAAGAATCAGATTTGTAATTTTGTGGCCTGATTGAAAAAAGCACATAATCTGAAATTTCGGATTCTTTAATTAAGCATAAATTATTCAGTTATCTACCGGTTCATGCCAACACAAACGCTTACTTCCCCGAATATCATTATTGATTTTGATAGTACCTTCACCAAAGTGGAGGGTCTTGACGAACTTGCCGCAATTGCATTAGCAGGAAATCCTCAAAAAGATCAAATTGTTGAAGAAATTCGCGATTTGACTAACAGAGGAATGAATGGTGAAATGTCGTTTGCCGAAGGTTTAACACAAAGAATTGATTTATTGAGCGGAAATCGCTCACATATAGAAGAGTTAATAACTTTTTTACGCACCCAAATTTCGGATTCGTTTCTTAGGAATAAACCTTTTTTAAAGGAGTATGCCGAAAGTATTTACATCGTTTCTAGCGGTTTTAAAGACTTTATAGTGCCTATTGCAACTGAAATGGGGCTACGCGCAGATCATGTTTATGCCAATGAATTTACTTTTGATGAAGAGGGGAACATTAATGGAATTGACACCACTAATGTGCTTTCTACTGATGGAGGTAAAATTAAACTGATGAAAAGCCTTGGCTTGGAAGGTGAAATTTTGGTCATTGGTGATGGTTATACGGATTATCAAATCAAAGAGTCTGGTTTGGCTACCCGTTTCTATGCATTTACGGAAAATGTTTCTCGTGAAAAAGTGGTAGCAGTTGCGGATCATGTAGCGAGTTCATTGGATGACTTTCTGTTTGATAATAAAATGATACGTAGCCAATCGTTCCCTAAGAGCAGGATTAAGGTTTTACTATTAGAAAACGTACATCCAGCAGCATTGAAGGCCTTTGAAGAGCAGGGTTTTGATGTGGAATTTGTGAAAGGTGCTATGGATGAGGACGAGCTCTGCGAAAAAATAAAAGACATTTCTATTATCGGTATTCGCTCCAAAACGAACCTTACCAAGAAGGTACTAGAGAACGCACACCGTTTGATGGCCATTGGTGCATTTTGCATCGGAACCAATCAAATTGACCTTGAGGAAGCGGCCAAACGAGGAATAGCAGTTTTTAATGCGCCTTATAGTAATACACGTTCGGTGGTAGAATTAGCCATTGGCGAAATGATATTGCTTATCCGGAATATTGTTACCAAAAGCAATCAAATGCACCAAGGGATTTGGGATAAGTCTGCAAACGGTAGCTTTGAAGTAAGGGGCAAGAAGCTGGGTATGGTGGGTTACGGTAGTATTGGTACCCAATTGTCGGTGGTTGCGGAAGCATTAGGAATGGAAGTTTATTTTTATGACGAAGTAGAAAAACTTTCAATCGGTAATGCCCGCAAGGTGAATACCATTGATGAACTTTTCTCAATCTCCGACGTAATTAGCGTGCATGTCGATGGGCGCAAGGAAAACCATAACATCATTGGTAAGCGTGAGTTTGCCTTGATGAAAGAGGGAGTTATTTTTATGAATCTTTCTCGTGGCCATGTAGTGGATATACCTGCATTAGCAGAAGCAATTAAAAGTGGTAAAATTGCTGGTGCTGGTGTTGATGTATTTCCAAAAGAGCCCAAAACCAATAAAGAGACCTTTGAAAGCGAATTGATAGGGCTGCCCAACGTAATACTAACACCACATATTGGAGGTAGCACTGAGGAGGCACAAGAGAATATTGGACATTTTGTTCCAGCCAAACTGTTGGAATATATGAACAATGGTAGCTCTTACGGAAGTGTGAATTTCCCTGAGGTACAGTTGCCCAAGTTGAAAGATTCGCACCGATTGTTACATATTCACGCCAATGTGCCAGGCGTTTTGGCGAAATTGAATCAAATATTTGCTAAGAATAATATCAATATTAATGGCCAATACCTCAAAACCAATGAGCATATTGGGTATGTAATTGTGGATATTTCAAAGGATTATACAGAAGAATTTATACAGGAAGTGAAGGATATAGAAGGAACTATCCGATTCAGAATGCTTTACTAAATTGTATAACGACACCATTTATAAAAGGTTTGATTGTTTAGCAATTTCTAGATAGTCAAACCTTTTATCTTTACGCAAATCTTATTTGCTAGTTTTTCAAATATTGATTTTACTCAAATTCACTCCAATTAAATTTTAACAATGGCACTAACTTATTTTACACCAGGTCCAGCGCAGCTTTATCCTACTTTTGAGAAGCACTTACATTCCTTCATTGCTAATCAATTGGGGTCTATTTCTCATCGTAGTCAGCAATACCGGGACCTTCATAAGTTTACAGTTGACCAGCTACGGATCTTACTAAATGTACCTGAAACGCACCAAATATTATTTTTAGGTTCAGCCTCAGAAGCATGGGAAAGAATAGTATTCAGTTGTGTGGCATTGGAGAGCTTTCATTTAGTGAATGGGTCATTTTCGAAAAAGTTTGCAGACTATTCGCATGCCTTAAATAAATATGCGCATAAGCAAGAAAAACCCATGGGGCAAGGGTTTAAAGCTTCTGAAATTGTTGTTCCAGAATACGCAGAATTGATAGCCGTTACACACAATGAGACCAGTGCAGGTGTTCAAATGCCCGTCACGGAAATTCATAAATTAAAATCCAAGCACCCTGATAAGCTGATGGCCGTTGATATGGTGTCTTCAGCGCCGTATCCAGAGCTAGATTATAACCTCATTGAAAATGCATTCTTCTCAGTTCAAAAAGCTTTTGGAATGCCCGCTGGTTTGGGTGTATGGATTGTTAGTGAAAAGTGTTTGCAAAAAGCACAAGAAATTAAGGACCATTACTCTATTGGAGCACATAATGACTTAATAACGCTTTGGAAAAATGGTTTGAATCAGGAAACACCAGCAACACCAAACGTCATGGCGATTTATATTTTAGGAAAAATCGCTGAGGATATGAATAATATTGGGGTAAGCCAAATTAGAAAAGAAACCGAATTAAAGGCACAATTACTGTATAACTTTATCCAGAAAAGTAATGTCTTTTCTGCATTCGTGAAGGAGGAAGCATTCCAGTCCCAGACAGTAATCGTAGCAGATACGAAATTACCTTCTGCTGACATCATCAAGTCAGTAAAAGAGAGTGGTATGGTGTTAGGCAGTGGTTACGGAGCGTACAAGGGTAGTCAAATACGTATCGCCAATTTCCCAGCAACAAGTATTAGCGAAACAGAGCACTTGATTGAGGTGTTAAGTAAGCTGTAAATGAGATAGTTGTAATAACGAAGGGGGCGGCTCACAGACGTGACTTTGCTCCCTTTGATGTTTCTGCAGTTCTGTTTTTTAAAAAAGGTGTTACTGGATGGCGGGCTTTTCGCTACAATTAGCACGGATTTTCATGCCAAAAACAATCCGGAATTGCTCTGTTAGTTGCTTACTCTTGTTTTAGTTCGATACCAGTCCTTGATTTTCCTGTTGTAGGGAATCTCAATTTTTATGTTTACGAAATAAGCGATTGTTATACTCAATGTGATGGCCAATAATACGGCGGTATAAATGTTAATGTTCCAATTCTCGTTAAAAAAGTGAATTAGATTAGTGCCTATATACTGATGTATCAAGTAGAGCGGGTAGGAGATAGACCCAAGAAAAAGCAATTCCTTTTGTTCAAGAAATTTTAATTTATTAGTAATTGAAAGATAGAAAATGGCATGGTAGAGCAGTAAAATAATACTGTATTCATAGAAAGTTACAAAGTAAATCACAGATCCTGCTTTTTCGTAGAGAGATACGCATACCAGGAAATTGAGAAGTAATAGTAGCCAATTGAGCCAGTGGGAAGACTCGTACTTAATAATATAAAATAGTATTCCGGAAAAGAACAATGGAAAATGGTTTATAAGTTGCAGTTTTTTAACAACAAAATTATATTCCTCTAGTATTTTCGATCCGGTGTAGTTGACAATTAAAATCAATAGAATAATTCCGATGGAAATAGGCAGAATTTTTCTCAAATTTCCTGTTGTAAAAATCAGTGACATGAAAAGGTAAAACTGCATTTCCACCAATAGGGTCCAGTACGAGCCGTCTATATTTTCAATGCCAAAATATATTGGAAACATGGAGAGATTTGCAAGAACATGTCTGGCATTGAGATGCTCCCTTTCGAATAGAAAATAGAAAGTAGAGGTGATTAAAACACAGATCCAAAATATAGGATATAACCTTGAAAATCTATTTATTAAAAACTGTTTTGAATTCTTAACCTTTTTTAAGGATAATAGGATTACAAATCCGCTAATAATAAAAAAAAGTTGAACTCCTGTAACTCCATATCCAAAAGTAAAACCAAGTTTTTCTCCCGAATTATTGATACTATAATGAAACAGCATTACGGATATTGCTGCCATTCCTCTAAGTCCATCAATACCTACTAATCGTTGCTTATCGGACATCATATCAATACTTTTTACCAAAACAAAACTACAAAAAGCAACTGAATATGATAATAAGTTGGTATAATTATTCTATTAATTAGTAATGATATGTTGAAAAATTAACTATATAACTACTATTTATTTCGTCATTTTAGTTGCAAAGGGAGCAATTCTCAGTCGTGATTTTGCTCCCTTTGCGATTTATGTGCCCTGGTTCAGATATTGGGTGAATATAAACTGTTTAATTTGTTAATTGGGTATCATTCCATGGGGGTCAATTACGAACTTTTTAGCGGCACCTTTATCAAAATCGGCGTACCCTCTCGGCGCATCCTGTAAGCTGATTACCTCCACATTCACGGCTTTTGCAATTTTTATTTTATCAAACAAAATGGCATTCATCAAGTTACGATGGTACTTCATTACAGGGCACTGTCCCGTGTAAAAGGAATGCGATTTCGCCCAGCCCAGTCCAATACGAATACTTAAGCTACCTTCTTGGGCAGCTTTATCTTTGGCACCTGGGTCTCCTGTTACATATAATCCTGGAATACCAATTGCGCCGCCTGCTTTTGTAATGGCCATTGCGGTATTGAGTACTGTTGCAGGACGTTCTTCAATAGCTTGCGAGCCATGTCCTCGTGCTTCAAAACCTACACAATCCACAAAACAATCTACTTCAGGCTCTCCAATGATCTCAGCAATAGCTTGTTCCAGTGGTGTATCCTTAGTTAAGTCGATGGTTTCACATCCAAAGCTTTTGGCCTGTTCTAGCCGCTCTTGTATCATATCTCCTACTATTACTACAGCAGCTCCTAATAAATGACAGGATGCCGCACACGCCAGACCTACTGGGCCAGCTCCTGCTATATAAACGATAGAGCCCGGACCGACACCTGCGGTCACCGCACCATGGAAGCCCGTGGGGAAAATATCAGATAATAAAGTTAAATCCTTGATATAAGCCATTCCTTGGTCTTTGTCAGGGAATTTTAAGAGGTTGAAGTCTGCGTAGGGTACCATTACATATTCAGCTTGGCCACCTACCCATCCTCCCATGTCTACATAGCCGTAGGCCGCACCTGGTCTTGCTGGATTTACGTTTAAGCAAATACCTGTTTTGCCTTCTTTACAATTTCGACAACGACCGCAAGCAATGTTAAATGGCACCGAGACTAAATCTCCTACTTTGATAAATTCAACGTCGCGTCCAGCTTCCAAAACAATTCCAGTGATTTCATGACCAAGTACTAATCCAGAAGGCGCAGTGGTCCGTCCACGAACCATATGCTGGTCACTCCCGCAAATATTAGTGGAAACAATTTTTAAGATAACTCCATGATCACATTTACGATCTCCAATTGCTAGTTTGGGATAAGCAATTTCTTGTACTGCAACTTCGCCTGGTTTGATATAGGCAACTCCATGGTTTTGGCACATAGTAGGTAAAGGTTTTAAATGGTTAAAGGTTTAGCAACAGTTAGGGTGACTATTATTGTACAGCTTCGGCGCCGGCTGTGGCAACGGTATGGTCGTTTTCTACTGAATCACCAGAAACGCCAATCGCACCAATTGTATTTCCTGAAGAATCTTTAATACATACGCCTCCCGGAAATGTAATAAGCCCCCCGTTGGAATGTTCTATATTGTATAAAGGACCGCCTGGCTGTGATAAGCTTCCAATTATTCCAGTATCCATGTTGAAATACCGTGCCGTGCGTGCTTTCTTCTGGGCAATATCTATGGATCCAAGCCATGCACCATCCATTTTTGCAAAAGCCACCAAGTTAGTTCCACTGTCAACTACGGCGATATTCATGAGCGTTTTAGTTTCAATTGCTTTGTTTTTAGCCGCTGCAATGGCTGCTTCTGCTTGTGATAAGGTTATACTCATTGCTTCTATTTAATTAGTTAGAATAATTTATGACCATTATCGAGCTAACAAAAAGCTTAATAATTACTGTTAAACTACTGTTATATATTTGATTTAGCAATTTTATTCATAGAATAATCCTTTTTTATGATTCGATTAAAATTTTTGCAGTCTATACGTTTCCCACCAATGAATCCTATTTTTCTAAATGAGATCGTATATTTAACTTATCTACAAAAAAGGCACCTATAGCAAAACCTTCCTGTTGCCCATTTTTTATTGCGGGCATATAGTGGATCCCCCCATAAAGCCGACTAATTGCCGCTTCGTCAGCGGCTTCGCGGAACGATTTGAAGTTTCGGATGGGTAAGCCAAACTCTACTTCGGAATCATCTGCAAATTCAAATTGATCGCCAAAAAGCTGGGTCAGAATTATTGCTGCTCCAGAGGATACCACACTATGCCCACTGGTGTACTCTGGAAAAGGAGGCGTTTGCAATACCGGTACCCAGTTTGGATTGATGTATTTGTTAATAAAGGTTTCTGGCCTAATCACAATGCTTCGGTATTTCTCGTCCCAACAACTAATAAAGCAGTCGGCTAAGGTAATCGCTAAAAAGGCATACGCTTCTGCCGATTTTACTGCATTGGTACCCGTTTTTCTGCATACCAATCCTGTAATGTTCATCCAATGACCATTGGGTGATATTTTTTTAGTGGCATACATAACGTGTCCTCTGATATTCATTTGAAAAGGATTGCAATCCCAAAACTTGGCTATATCAATCTGCTCGGTGGTATTGCTATTTACTTGGCTATAAACTGTTAGTACCTCTTTAAAAAATTCAGAGGTGCTATCGGTAGAAAAAACGGGCGGCTCTTGCGGCTTGAACTGGGCTGCTGAGTCCAATAAAAAAGGGCGGATTTTATTCCAGTTGGGCTCAATCGCCTTGATGTAGGCTGGTGGCGTTGGTTTCCAAGAAGCAGCATCATTTTTTACTTGGTAATTCCCCAGCGCTCTTGTTTCTTTATAGCGATCCTGCTGAGCCCATTTTAGTATATGATCTGCTACTAACTGGCCATAATCCAGAGAGTTTTGATAGATATCTTCTGAAATTCCGTTTTGTTTTATTTCATTCAGGATTATTTGTTCAAAGGCTTCCAACTTCTCTTCGGAAATTACAAATGTTTTTCCAGCAGTTAATACCGCATGAACCGCAGACAGCGTGAGGTTGTATTTAAGAGGTGCAGCAGGGGCTGGTATCGGAGTTAACCCATGTAATTGACCAGCAAGTGAAAGGTATTTTGGATTGTTTTGACGTAAAATTTCATAGGCTGCCACCGAAATATAAGCATAGGTTCGGCTGGTCACGGGCGGCGAATAGATATCATACACCATCACATCTGTAACCGCCTTGATCGCACGATGTAAATATTCAGCTTCCTGAATTTCAGAATTTCGAGTGGGTGAAAATGCTTTGGAGTGATTGGCCAAAAGCAATATTGCGAAACAGATGTTATAGAATACTTTCATTTGATTTCTCTTTTAACTCCTTTAAAATTGGTGACGGTAATTGTACTAATGTTTTTTTCAACGAGTATCTTACGAGAGGACTGAGAGAAGAAGGTTGTTCCATAGTAAAATTCTGTATGCCTTTTTGTGCCATTTTTATAAACAATATCCGCACAGAAATCATCAGGTTTTAGGTCTAGTAGTCTATGGTTTTGAAGTTTTGTATTATAACTAAAGGCCTTTAAATTTCCTTGGTTTTGAGTGGCTATTATAATTTCCTTTTTAGAGTGATCATAGAGTGTTGCCAATCCTTTTGCATCGTTGGGTACAAAAAAACCAGATTTTTCAAGTGGCATTTTAGTGAACTTACCTTTTCCGTTTCCTGTCAATACTAATCCGTTAAAGGCATCGTGCCGACCACTATTAGGATCCATACCAAAGTCATTTCCCACTAAAACCAAATCAAGGTTTCCGTCTTGATCTATGTCGTCGGCCTTCATTCCAAAAATGGGTGCTGTTTGTGCATCCAAGGGTAACGGATTAATTTCAAAATTTCCATTTCCTTTGTTTTCAAAGTAGCACGTTCGCATTTCAGTTGCCTGTAAGACGGTAGCATTGTGTTTCTCTTTGTCGCTCCAAATGTCATTCATTGTAGCGAGTCCATAGGATTGATAAGTAGGGAATTTTTTGCGCATGGTAATTACCTGTGCTACCAAATCATCCCGAGTAGCAACTGGAAACGGTTTTCGTGCGCCGTCATTGGCTAAGGCGTAAGTAAAAACTATCGGGTCGATTGAACCATTTTGGTCTATATCTTTGGCTATGAGGGTCATGGGTTCATTTAGGGAAGCGCTATAATTGGAATTGAGCCCTAAGTTGCCCGCTACATAGTCGGTATCTCCATCATTGTCAAAATCGCCAGCTACCAAGCTATTCCACCAGCCGTTTTGTTTTTCCACCCCTGTACGTAATGCTAAAAAAGAAGTGCCTGTGTTTTTTAGAAAAGTGACAGGCATCCATTCCCCCGCAAGAATTAAATCTGGCTTACCATCTTTATCGAAGTCGCTCCATAAAGCATCCGATACCATCCCGATATTTCTTAAAGCAGGAAAAAAACGATCCGTAATATCTACAAACTTTCCGTGATCATTTCGGAGTAAAAAGCTTTTAGGAGCCAGAGGATAGGCTCCGGAAATACCACGGCCACCGACAAACAAGTCCAAATCTCCATCGCCATCGAAATCAGCTGCTTTTACACAGGAGCTATTTGTTAAACCTTGTGGTAGTGCACCCAAAGACTGTATGAATTTCCCTTTTCCATTATTCAAGAATAACCGATCATTACTCATCATATTGTTTGGCGGTATTTCGTAGCTACCACTCGTAAGGTACATATCCAAGTCGCCATCATTGTCTGAATCAAACAACAGTACCCCTTGGTCTTCGTACAAATTTTCTTCCTGGCCTAGCTGCCAAGTAGAATCCACGAAGAAACTTCCAGTGGCATTTTGTCGGAAAAATACGCCCGGCTTGCCGGAAGAACCTCCAAGGTATATATCTTCCAGTCCATCTTGGTCAATATCACCCACCGCAATACTGGGTCCATATTGGCTTAGCTTGTGTGGTAAAGTAGGTTGAATTCCAAAGTCATTAAAATCGTTTTCTGTTGCAATATATTTCAACCCGATTTTGGAAGTAACGTCCGTGTAGTAGCCAACTTTACTGCCTGATAATATAGGTTTAGAAATTGAAACCGCCTCTTTATAGCGTAGCTCCAATACTTTTCCAAGTGAAATATTATTGATTTGTTGAACTTTGCCATCCGGCCAATTAACTATTAAAGAGTCAATGTTAGTCGTTTTTCCTAGGCCAAAATGCGCTCGTTGGTCATGGGTAGACAAGTATCCTCGGGTAGGGTGATGTTCATAGAACTGTTGCTGATGGTTGCCATAAAAGATGTGAACTTTGGTGCCAATTCCAGCCAAGTTTTGTATTGAACCCTTAAAACTGATGGTTAATTGTTGTTCAGATGTTTTCGATTGGTTTTCATAAATAAAAGCAGGCTCGTTTAGATTACTTATAAGAACATCCAAATCGCCATCGTTATCCAAGTCGGCATAGGCGGCTCCATTAGAAAATGAAAGCTGATCCAAACCCCAATCTTTACCCACCTTTTCGTATTCAAAACCATTTTTATTTCGAAATGCATAATTAGCAAGCTTCACAATCGGTAGGGAGTCGGTCATTGCCAAAGTGAATTTTTGAGCCCCTCCATTTTGGCCATTATTGTACTCTATATAGTCTTGATCCGTAACGTCTCGGGGTAGTCCGTTGGTTATAATCAAATCCCGTAGCCCGTCATTGTCAAAGTCGGCGGCAAGTGGACACCAGCTCCAATCCGTTTGAAAAACACCGGCCATCATTCCGATATCACTAAAAACGGGATGTCCTAGTGGAGTAGGGCCGCTATTCAATTGCAAAACATTCCGCACATACTGATGTGTATAGCCAAACTGGGAATTATTAATATAGTTATAGTACTCATTGCCTCCGAGCATTCGTTTTTTTCGGAGGTTATATTCGGGCAACATTTCTAGGGAAATCACATCTGGGTAGCCGTCATTGTTCATATCCACAATATCGGTGCCCATGGCATTCCATCCGGTATGTTTGAAATAGCTATCCAATTGATTGGAAAAGGTGCCATTTTTATTGTTTATATAACATAAGTCATTTGAAATAAAGTCATTCGCGACGTATATGTCAGGCCAACCATCGTTGTTTAAGTCCGTTATACAGGCAGCATGTCCCCAGCCTTCGGTACGGATTCCGGCTTCTTTGGACACATTCGTGAAGGTGTTATTGCCGTTGTTTCTGTATAATTGATCCGTGTTTTTTGCACTACCATCCGTTCGTTTTGGGCGGTATTGAATGGGAGTTTTTGAGTCGTATAGCTCATTAGAAACCTGATACATATCTAAATCACCATCTTTGTCATAATCGAAAAAATAGGCTTGAGTACTATACCCCCTATCGGCAAGTCCAAAATCCGCAGCAGATTCTTTAAATATCGGAACTCCCTCCTGGCTTAAACCTTGGTTGACATACAGTAAGTTGGTTCTTTTCATAGGATCGTTCAGTAGGGAGGCCGAAATATGAATATCCTGCCATCCATCATTATTGATATCTACCACCGTTACACCAGTACACCATCGACCTTCGCCGCTGACTCCTGCCTGGGTAGTTATATCTTTAAACTTAAATGACCCTTGGTTGAGATACAATTTATTGGAGACCATATTGGCGGCAAAATACACATCCATTAGTCCATCATTATTAAAATCGCCGACTCCCACACCACTTCCTCCATATATATTTGCTTGAGTGAGAATGTTAAGGGTATCACTTTCGGAAAGTTGATTGTTGAAATGTATACCTGTCCTTGAACCAGGTAGTAACTGAAATAAGGTTTTAGGGGTATTTTGAGCCAGACCGCTTTGGGCTAGCCATAAGCAAAGCACAAGGAGTAAGGTGGGATAAGGCAACTTTTGGCGTTTCATAAGTTTGTAAAGCTTAGGCGATGGTAATTATTGATGGCATAGAATGGGCAAATAGCCTGGTGTTGAGGTATTGAATGTGGGTAATGGTATTAATTTAATGTTAAAATGTAATTTCTAAGTTTTATATTATGGGTTCAAATAGTCATATCGGCATTTTTTTAAGTATCCCAAGTACTAATCTGTTGCCTATTCCAATCAAAAATTCAATTTCATGCAGGATCCAAAAAAAACACAGGAAAATGCTTCTTCGCGAAGAGATTTTATCAAAACGTCAACCATTGCGGCCTCATCCTTTTTTATAGTACCGCGACATGTTATCGGTAAAGGATTTATAGCGCCGAGCGACAAACTGAACATTGCCGGTATCGGTGTTGGTGGTAAGGGTAGAAGTGATCTAGCCAGCTTCGCCAAAAGCCCGAATGTAAACATCGTGGCGCTTTGCGACGTTGATGATCGCCAAGCGGTTGAATCTCGTGAAAAATTTCCAAAGGCCAAATATTACAAGGATTTTAGAGAAATGCTTCAAAAAGAGCATAAAAATATTGATGCATGCTCTATTTCCACTCCCGACAACACCCATGCCGTCGCTACTTTAGCTGCAATGCAGCTCGGAAAGCATGTTTATACCCAAAAACCTTTAACTCATGATATTTATGAAGCACGGATATTGGGACAAGCTGCCAAAAAATACAAAGTGATTACCCAAATGGGAAATCAAGGTGGTTCTGGAAATGGCGTTCGTCGGATGCAAGAAATTTATAATTCCGGTATTATTGGTGAGGTGCACGATGTAATATGTTGGACCAATCGCCCAGTGTGGCCCCAAGCTGTGCCCACTGATGTGGTAGATCCTATTCCAAAAGAATTGGACTTTGATTTGTGGCTTGGACCTTCACCCAAAGTAGGTTATAATAAGTCTTATTTGCCATGGAACTGGCGTGGCTGGTGGCCGTATGGTACTGGTGCACTGGGCGATATGGCTTGCCATATTATGGATCCTGTTTATCGGATTCTACCGATTTTGTATCCGGTTTCTGTGGAATGTAGTGTGGGCGGTACCTGGACTTTCACCCTTCGTGAAAAGGATGATAACCCAGCGTGGACCCCCTTTACTACTTCTATTCACTTGGATTACCCTCGGAATGATGGCAACGGTAATATCAAAGTAAGCTGGTATGATGGTGGAATTTTGCCAGAATTGCCAAGAGAACTACTTGCGGGAGAAGCATTTGGAAATTCGGATGGCGGTGTATTGTTTGTGGGTAGTAAAGGAAAATTGATGGCAGATTGTTACGGAGCCAATCCACGCTTGTTGCCATTAAAAGAAAACGAAATCATTGATATCCCCGAAACTTTGGCTCGCGTGCCTAATGAAGACCACTATCTGCAATGGGTAAATGCCTGTATCGATGGGTATGGAGTGGGTAAAACTAGTTCGCCGTTTGAATACGCTGCTCCATTTACGGAAAGTATTCTGATTGGTAACCTTGCACTGCGTAGCTGGATGTCACGGGATAATCCTACGGCCAAAAGATCTGCAGACAAATATTTGGGTCGTAAGAAACTTTATTGGGATGCAGAGAATATGAAAGTAACCAATTATGACAATGCCAATCAGTTTGTTAAGCGCGAATACCGCGAAGGTTGGGAATTAAAATTGTAGTATTATTTTTTTGATCTGGTTAAAAGTAGCAATGAATATCCCTGTTCATTGCTACTTTTGTTTTTTTATTATGTAAATTGGCTAATAAAAAATAGTATTTCTAGCTTATTGCATGGCTAAACATTTTAGCTAAATTTCAAACCACATTGAAAAATATTGAAACTTTTGGGGAATGGTCTACCGATCTACAGTTGTGGAAAGCTGTAAAATCAGGTGATGAAAAGGCCTTTACTTTTCTGTTTGAAATATACCATAAGGTACTCTATAATTACGGCTATAAGCTTACATCGGATGTTGCATTATTAGAAGATGCCATTCAGGACGTTTTTATAGATGTATGGCGACTTCGAGCCAATTTATCGGATGAAATCGGTTCTATTAAGTTCTATTTGTTTAGGGCATTAAGGAGGCGCGTTCACAAAGCCACAGAAAAAAGCTTGCTTTCAGAAGAGTTATCTAG
>CAXBLH010000073.1:0-16169 GCA_963976315.1 uncultured Dyadobacter sp. | reverse complement strand
AAAAACGTCCGCGAAAGTCGTGACCGTTTTTGTCCTTTTCTTTAATTTAACCCGTAGCACTGAGTTGGCTTATGAATTGCCGTCTGCTGGGCATAGCATTGGTTTTTGGCATTACTTATTTATTTAAGTTTTTTGAGATCGTATAGTTCTCAAATTATATTTTAGAAAGTAAAGCAGGATTCAATATTTAATTACCGTTTGTTTATTAATTATTTGGGACCGGTTGGTTAACGTTTTGGTTCTCAAAAAATAGGCTTTATGGTGTAAAGCAGTACTCATTCCGACGTAAGTATTTGATTTTGACTACTTTTTAGGCTGTGAGCGAAGTTTAATAAATTTTATATTTTACTTTATCTAGACCATTTTAGTATTGTTATTGGCTACCGGCCATCAAATTCTATAGGAACATGATTTCCGAACAAATAACTAATTTCTGTTTTTTTAAGAGCCTGTTTAAAAAGTATCCGTTTTTTGCAAGATAACATGAAGGTTATTATTAGTAAAGCTAGCCTAGGCGGTTGTAGATATGCTTTTAAGGGAATCTAGTGGTTATAAAGTGGCAGATTTTGGCAAAATACCCTTGTTCTTCATGATTCCGATGAGATAGGAAGCCATGTCAATTTCAATGGATAATTTCTTAGTTCTAATCGCTTCTTTTACTTCATTCACCGACTGCACCCAAATTTTGTATCCCCTTTTAGCGATTATTTTTGCGGTTTCTTCGCTTACGCCATAAGCACTTATGGCCTTTATTTGTTTTTGGATTTCTACGGATTCCTTGAAGTCAATCGGTAATTGAACTTTGTTTAATTCGCCAGTACTGATTATAAATTTGATCTTTTTATAGTTACGACCAATTTTGATCATTTTGTAATCAAAATGTATATCGGTGTTTTGATTGATTTCCTTTTTTGCGGTATCTAAGACTCTGGTTTTAAAGGTCGTAATATTAGTATATTCTTCCTTTTTTTTGCCAGTTGGATCTTTTAAATCCAACATGATTTTGATTTCATCCACTGTCTTTATGATAGTACCTACATTTTTCCACTGGCATGCAAACTGGTAGAATCGTTTTGCGTACTTACTATTAAGTCCCAAAGAAGATACTAGTCGGAACCTGGTAAAATTATCTTTAAGATCAAAAAGATAGGGTATTATGGCTTCTGATAATGTAATCTCAATTCTAGCTTCCCCTAGTATATACACCACGGATTGAAACATCCAAATTTGTTGATAGCGATCAGAAGAATGTTTTATATTAAAGGGACGGTTCCCTAAACTTTCCGTTGCACCACGCAACTGTTGATGATTCATTGTTTTATTGGTCAATTCAGACATATCCTTCAATGAAATTGAATAGGTTACTCTCGGCACACCTTGTTTAGTTCTTTCTAACTGGGAGATGATCATCGATATAATATCGATTTGTGTTGCATCAAAGTCATAACGCGCAGAGGTAATCACATTGGATTGTGTTACAATCTTGCTATTAGTTTCAGTTATGGTTAAGGCATCAGATAATAACTCCATAATAATACGCTGCTTGTGGTGATGGTGCTTTGGTCTGGTAACGTTTTTAAAGAATAGTTAGTATTCCCTTTTCTTTGGTGTTCCTATCCAACTTTTCCTCCAAATGACTGCCAAAACTAACTTTTAAATGTAACAGTTGCAAATAAATGTTATTTAAAGCTTATGCTTTGTTAGTTCTAGCTTATAAACAGTTAGTTATAACTTATAAACTGTTAGTCTAAGCTTATATTTTGTTAGTTTTTACTTATAATGTGTTAGATTTAGCCATTCTAATGTGTTGTAAAACAAGCAATTACAGAGACCTAAAATATTTAAAATAAATAATAAATTTAAAATAAACAAAACAATCGTCTATTAATTTCTTGGGAAATAATACCCAGAACTAAAAACTTAGTTTATAACATCTCCTTTTCTTTGATACTAGCAATTACAACTATAAAACTAGTTTTACCAAATATTATTTGGTTTAGCCTTTTAAAATTGTTTCAAGTTTCGTTGCTTATAAAATGTTAGTTTTAAGCTTTAACTTATTGCTAATCAATGAATTTATCTTTACTAATCTCAATAGCAATAAGTACTTATAAAATGTTAGTTTAACGAGTTAACCTTTTCAATTACAAAGGAATAGCTATGAGAGTGGTCTTAACTATAATATTTCTTCAAAGCAGGTCATAATTCAAGATTGGACTTATAGAATGTTAGTTTTGGTTGTTAATGTATTGATTATAAGCTAATTATATATTTATGTAGCATGAGTGCTGTAATACTTACTTATAGAATGTTAGTTTTGATCTCTTAAAAGGTTGATTACTAGTTGATTAATATTTCACTAGTTCTTCGCTTAATCAAGGATCTGGTCTGGTTCCGTTCCATTCCTAGTCTAATATTTTTTAATATTTCTTTGAAAACCTTTCACTCTACTGAGCAATTAGTACCAATATAATGTTAGTTTTCAATTCTAAATAGCAGATTACCAGATAACTAGCATCTTCTCAACCCTTGGTTTAGTTTCCTGTTCTTTCGCTTATATAATGTTAGTTTTAGATCGTAAAACGTTGATATATAGTGGGATATATATTTTGTTTCTTGTGAAAACCAAAGACTAATCCTTATAATATGTTAGTTTTGGACTTTTTCATTCCATTATTTGTATAATCATATTTTAATTTCTGTTCTATATCAATAATGCCTTGGTACTTATAAAATGTTAGTTTAATACTGTAAGTATCAGAAAACTAAGTAATTAACTATATTTGGTTCTTTGGATTCTTCATTCTAGGCTCCAACTTATAAAATGTTAGTTTATGGAGTCTAAACTATTGACTAATAGGTTTGTATAAATGTATTCTGTTCCGCTACTATGGCTGCCTTGGTACTTATAAAATGTTAGTTTTTATGCTTAACTAGCAGATTTAGAGTAGAATATAAATTTTAAGTGTTGTTGTTATTTGAACATAGACACTTATAAAATGTTAGTTTTAGGTTAAAACTGGGGATTAGTTTCAAATAAAGTATCGTTCTTCAATATCGTTGTAATGAGGTTATTCATTACTTATAAAATGTTAGTTTTATACGCTAAACCTTTATAAATCAACTATATATGATTTATTCTAGATTTCTGCGTTATTACTTTAATTTGCTTATAAAATGTTAGTTTTAGTCAATAAGTAACAGAATAACAGCTTATTAACATTTTTAATTATTCATTTCTTGTTTTAAAAATGTTTTAATTTGAAGCACCGTAACCATTTGGGTACGCTTCCCACTGATAGTGTAAGTACCAATGATTACAAGAGAATTTTTAGTCCATAATTTCTTAGTTTATTTATATTTTATTTTGCAAAGGGCATCTATTTGTTGCCATCATTTTTTATTTTATTCAGGAAAACCTATTTTGATGGAGTAAAAACTTTCCTCCACCTCGGCATCGGCCATTGAAAAAAGCCTCCGTAATACCTATTTCAAAGTAGTATGGTTTAAAATTTGATGTTTGTAGAATATTATCTATCAGTGTCTGGATTCACCATTTTGAAATACTTGATGGAGGTGGATTTACAAAAGCTCCTGATTGTTGGATCAAGTCTCCCACAGGCAAAGCACCTAGTTAGCTTTTCTTCTATAGAAACATTGTTTTTGATCCGCTCATTTTTCAAGGCTAAAGGCTGTAAATACAAACTGGCCTCCAAACACAAAAAATACAGAATGTTTAATCAATAGGTTAACATTCTGTATATCAATATAGTAACCCTCATGGGGTTACCCCAGAGATAAGAATCATGTTCATTTTAATATTTTTCCATCCCACCTAATCAGTATAGAAGAAGCCTTTTTGAACCCAAAATGTTTCAGCTCCCAAAGAAAGTCATCCGATTTTTAAACACCCTTATCAAACCAGATTACCATTTATAAAATACACAGGTTAGTTATTTTAATTAATACTGATATTGAGCCATGTATTTAAAATTTTGATTTTAACCCAATTATCGTTGAGATGAAAGATGCCGACCAAGGACTTGGTAAAAAGATCATGCGCTTTTTTGTAAATGAAAGTGAGGATACTCCCCCTATTCCACCTCTAAAAGATCCTAAAAAGGAAGCTGTAATTGAAAATGCTACGCCTACTATCAAAACCAAAGCAGTAGAATTGGATGAAAAATTTGTTTCGCATTTTGTTCAATTATTAGAAAAAGCCAATCTGTCTGGACCTGATTATTTTGAATTCAAACAAGCTCTCCAGAATATGGATGGATTGGGACTTCCTGAGGATAAGCGGTATTTAGCAGCCTGGGCTAGCTTTAAGGTACTGGGTGGTGGCCTAGAAACTTCCATATTAACGAGCTCTGCAAGCCAATATCTTTCTATTTTGGACAAAGACCGAGAGGCCTTTTTACAGGATGTTCAAAAAACTATTAATGAGAGAGTGGGTCAGTTGAAATTGGAGGAAAAAAACTTAGAGGAACACAATACCAAAATTCAAAATGAATTATCCAATTTACAGACTAAGCTGGACGAAAACAAAAAGCGTTTAAGTCAGCTTTCAGGAGAAATTTCCGATCAAAGTGACAAAATTAATACTAATAAAGACCGCTTTGAGATTACCTTCCAAAGCTTTGTGGATCAAATAAAATCTGATCTTTCTAAAATTAATCAATATTTAAAATAACTAATAACCCTAACTATGGCAACACCAGATTTTAGTCAAATTGGCGGTACTTCAGAGGACAGTTCAAAGCGGTCGTACTGGGGCAAGCCAGAAGGAATCACGTCCCTATTATTTTTGGGGGGACTAGGAGCCGTTTCACTTTATTATTGGAATAAAATTACCTTTTTCCTGATTGAAGTAACTCAAAACACGCTTTATCTTGGCGTTTTAATGGCTGTACTGGCTTTTTTTATATTCTTGTTCACTAGTAAGGATGTGAGAACTGCCGTATTCTTTCTTTTTAAAACTTTCATGAGAAAGCTCACGGGTGTCATTATTAAATTGGATCCCATTGCAATTATGAAAATTTACATTTCGGATCTCAAAGAAAAAAGAGAGAAAATGCAAGGCCAAATCAATACTTTGGCAGGACAACTAGTGAAATTGAATAAAAATATTAATGAAAACAATGAGCGTATAAAACAAAAGTTTGCAGAAGCTAATAAAGCAAGCACAATGCTTGATCGGCCCGGGATGAAGGAAACAGTTTCTTTGGCAACAATTGAAGGAGCAGGTTTACAGGAAATGAATGAAAAGCTTTTCCCCTTGCAAAGGAACATGAAAACAGTTTTGGAATTCATGGAAAAAGTAAACAAAAGTGCTGATTATATTATCAAAGAAACTGAAATTAAGGTCAAGTTAAAAGAGGTGGAATATAGAATTGTGAAGGAGAGTTCCAATGCGCTCCGTACTGCTGTAAGTATCTTCAAAGGAAATCCGGATAAGAAATTCTACTTCGACGAGTCAATGGAGTTTATACAAGACGATATGAGTCAGAAATTGGGAGAAATGAAAAGAGCAATGGATCTTTCTTTGGATTTTATAAATGGAGTGGATGTTCAAAACGGATTATTGTCGGATAAAGGACAGGCGATGCTGGAGGCTTATAATAAGGGCGATTTTAAATTGATTAGCCTTGACACAGCCAATGCACCGCAAATCATTTCAGCTAACAAAAGTATTGGTTCTAATTACAAAGGTTTATTGGATTAAAAGTATCAATATATAATTTATTTATAATTAATAAAATAAAAAATTTTAAACATGAAAAGACTAACAGTTGCAGGTAGATTATTGATTACGGCATTGATAATTGGAGCAATTTTCGCTGGTTATAAGTACTTTGGAGGTCAGGAAATATTTGATAAAATGGCTTCTGAACAGTCGTTAGCTAACACGGATATAGTTGAAGGGGCCGAGCACTCAGAATCCCAAAATAGTGAAAGTTCCCGTGAAAATGAATTAAATGATAACCGCATAATCCCTTTTTCTTATACAGCACCGATTCCCGTGGATGGGAAATTGAAAGGGGTGGTTGAATTAGGAGCCAGCGGATTTAACTCATTTATTATCAAGGTTGATCAGGAGAAAAGGTGGAGTCTTGAAAAATCAGAATTCGGCAATAGCTTGGTGACCGAAAACATGGCCACCGAGGAGGATGTTAGAATTGGGTTAAAAAAATATATCGGTGCTATGCTTGATTATGGTGTGAGTGGCAAAGAAATTCATTTTGTGGTAAGTTCCGGAGCCGCCAAAGCAGAGGTTACTACAAAAATAACAAAAGCACTTAAATCATTAAACTATATAGTAAATCAGGTAACCCCTGAGCAGGAAGGCTCGCTGGCACTTAAAGCAGTATTGCCTACGGAGTATGCCGATAAAGCATTTGTGGTTGATATCGGATCTGGTAATACTAAAATATCTTGGCTTGCTGATGGTAAGATTAAAGCGATCGAAAGTTATGGTGCCAAATATTTCCAAGATGGCACCGACGATTCTAAGGTTTATGCCGAAGTAGGTGCTCAGGCAAAGCAAATTCCTGCTGCGCTCCGGAAAACATGTTTTATTATTGGTGGAGTTCCTTTTGAAATGGCAAAGGAAGTTCGCCAAGGAAAGGAAAGG
Source organism: uncultured Dyadobacter sp. (assembly GCA_963976315.1). Classification (GTDB taxonomy): domain Bacteria; phylum Bacteroidota; class Bacteroidia; order Cytophagales; family Spirosomataceae; genus Dyadobacter. The sequence goes on along the minus strand of CAXBLH010000073.1, from coordinate 9,535 downwards.
TATACGACCTTGCATGCACCTTTGGCCTATTCTAAGTTAACCAATGCCAAATCCAAGTCTGGAATAAATATTTACAAGGCGATTGGTGATGCCACAGATTGTAACCAGTTTGTGTTTGACTGGGATGCTAACTTTACCATCGGTTTTCTCTTAAGTCTTTAATCTGGTATTATCAGGAGGTGGGTTAATGTCATCTCCTGGTATTTTTATTTGGGTATTTTGTCGAATTAACTATCGAAAAGCATACCATTATAGAAACTCATTATTGGGGTCATTGTTTCTAATTCTGGGCAATTTTTTTGAAATCCTTCTTCAGCAGTCTTTGTGACCCAGGAGTATTTGTTACTATATCTTCCTATAATATAAGCTCAGTGACGGAATCCCCCGTATCTTTTAGGAGTTCCTTAAGTCACCTCTCCCCTACTCCATCTGTATTTACGAAGTTTTAATAATATGCATTTCTCCGTATTAAGTAGGTTTTGATATTTTCCTCTAATTGCTGTATATCAGATCCACACAACATCGAAACAAAGTTATTCCCGGATTTAGAAATTGGCGTAAAGCCGCGGCAAACTGTTTCAACCTATTTAAATAAACTCGCTTTTCGGATCCTGGCCAACATATTTTGCTAATTGTTTTATTAAATATGTGGAATAGTCCTTCTCACGCCTGGTACTGTAGGGAAACGTTGGTAATCAAAAAACGAATTTCGCCATCTGCGCGAAAATCATCTTTAGGTAAAGTTTGGCGGCCATAAGCCAACGGCCGATATTAGCACAACAAAACTAGTAGTGATATTGAAATAGCCATCAGTGTTAATTTATAGCAAGCTATCATTTTATGTCTATATTTAATGAATAATTACTGTTTGATAACTCCAATTTAATTAGCACTGTTTTTGTGATGATAGAAAATAAATTTAAAAAAGGAAGAAAAGGTCGACCTCCAAAACTAGAATCCGAAAGACGAAAAAGAATTAACTGTATAAGTTTGCGAGATGACGAGTTGGAAATCCTTAGGAATAGGTATTCTAGTAGTGGCAGTCCCCTACCCTTTGGAGTTTATTTAAGGAATAAATTATTACTTGTGGACTCGCATAATTTGACTGTTCCCATGGATGCTGAAATAAGCAAACAGCTTTCGGATCTACTTAAATTGGCGGTTAGTTTTACTTTATTAGCACACAGGACCAAAGGGGATCTTAGCATTTCTCAGGATTTCGTGGATATGTCAAAAATGGTTCGTTCTATTGTTAATAGGGTACATTACAATATCAATGAAGTAAATTTAGTACATGGAATTATTCCTAAGATTTACCCTACGTTGTTGTCTTTTGTGGAAGTTGTACCGGATGAAGTGGCTGGTGAACTTGATGAAATTTTGAAAATTTTGGAGCCACATTATGAACGGTATAATCAAGTTTGAAATATGATTGGAAAAGTTGCAAAGCTAGGAACCTCTTTTTTAGGTTGTTTAGAATATGTGGTCGAAGACAAGAAATCGAAAGTGAAAGAACCTAGGGGTAAATTGGTGTACCACCAGAATCTTTTTTGTCTGAATTGTACCAAACCGGACAGTGTTCCTGTTAAGCGAATTGCCATGGAGTTTGATGCTGTTTTGCAATTTAACAGTCGAATTGAAAAACCTGTTTTGCATCAATCTTTTTCATTTCCACCTGGTGAGCATTTGGAAGATGCTCAATTGATTCTGATTGTGGTGGCATTTTCGGAAAAATTCTGTCTGGATGAAAATCAACTGGTTGTATATAAACATATGGATAAGGCACATGAGCATGTCCATATTATTGCTAACCGTTTAACTTTAAGAGGAGATAATACTTATATCGATAGTTATAATTACTTTAGAACTGGAAATTTTTCACGTCAAATGGAGGTTAGATTGGGCTTGCAACCTACGACACCGATGCATTCAAGGCTAATAGATGGTAAGTTGGATGTATCTACAGATAATGTGTGGCATAAGCAGTTAAGGATTATAATTGACAAAACACTTTCAGAGTCCAGGAGCCTTAATGATTTGAAGGGACTATTATTACAAAAGGGATGGAAGTCTTATGGTGAAAGGGGAATCAGTTTCGTACATGAAGGTTCGGGGGCTAAGGTGAGGGGTTCGCAATTGGGCCGAGCATATTCTCTGCCAAATCTGGAAAAGAGATTAGCTGGTTTTTTCAAAAAGGGATATATTCTATCTGAAAAGTCAGAAAGTTTACGTAGAAGCATTAGAATAGCGGCCATTAGTTCTTCTAGTTTGAGGGAATTTGAAAATGTGTTAAAGCTGTTTGGGTACAGTTTCTGCATACAAAGGAACAAGGAAGAGGGTAATGTGGATCAATTTTGTTTTCAAGCTTCAAATAATTATTTCGAAACGAAGTCTGAATCGGTATCTATTTATAGTGAGGGTTTAGGGAATGAGTTTCATTTTGATAACATTATTAGGAATATACTGGACTCTGAGTCCGAATGGCAGTTATACGGTAATGCTAATCCCGGACAAGCGTTCATAGTGGAAGATGAAGAAGAATTTTTGGTTAGTAAATTAGTAGCTGATTTAGTGTTAATTTGTAAGAATATTCCTCAGATTGAAGTTTAGCTGGTGTTCTGTGTTGGAGAATGGAATACTTTTTGGTATAGGAATTTGAATTTTTGCAGCAGCATTCTGTTTTGACTTGGTAGAACCCAGCGAGGTCCTTTGTGAAGTGACAATGTGTCACTTCATAAAAGTCTTTCAATATAATTTCCAAATCCAATTGGTGTAAAAAATTATATTTATATCTTTGTATAGATACTAATTTATACTATATGACCGACTCAGACAAAATACTGCAATTCTTACAACGTAGTTCCCTTGCAGTTTCGAAAATAGAGAAAGAGGCAAATATCCCGTCAAGAACCATTCATAAAGCTATTTCGAATGGTACTGCTATCCCCGAGAAACACATTTCGAGCATCTTTGCTGTTTTAGAAAAGTATGGATATTCTCGGCTGCATACAGCAAAGGTCATTAGTATTGTGAATAATAAAGGGGGAGTGGGCAAAACGACCACTGCGATTAATTTAGGAAAGGGACTTTCTTTATTAGGGTACCGAGTACTTTTGATTGACATGGATGCACAGGGGAACCTTTCGCAATGTTTTAATATCCATAAGCCAGAAATACAGGTAATTGATGCACTTTTAGGAAAAAATGTAAAATTACCTATCATTGAATTGGATCCTCTTTTACATATTGCGCCGAGTGATATTAGGATGAGTTATAAAGAAACGGAGTTGACGAACTGTGTAGGTTCTGATCGTAGATTGACAAGGGCTATAAGCGAGTATTTAGAGGTATATGATTTTATTGTTTTAGACTGCCCTCCTTCTACTAATATTCTTACAACTAATTGTTTAGTTGCTAGTGACGGATGTATTATACCTATTCAACCGGAAGCCTCTGCATTTTTTGGAGTATATAACCTGGTAGAAAGGATAAGGGAAATCAGAGATTATAGTAATTCTTCCCTTCAAATATATGGAATTGTGTACACCTTAGTTCAGAAAAACCAGATTGTACATAAACAAATGATGGAGCATATTCATGAAACCTTCAGCCATTATCATATTTTTGATACTATTATTGAGTTGGCCACGGTCATTAAACAAAGCCAGGCGGCGAAGGAAGATATCTTTACATTTAGTTCACAATCAAAAAGTGCTGAGCAGTACATGAGTTTAACGAAGGAATTAATTCAAAGATATTAAGTTATGGCTAAGAAAAATTTTATTGGGATGATGAAAGAGAAGACCCAGAGTCTCTCGATGGATGCGATAGGACAAGAAAACAATATAAAAGCACATATTATTGTTTTTGAAGAGCTAAAGAAACTAATTCCACCTTTAACGATTGAGGAAAAAGGACAGTTAAAGGAAAATATTATTCAACATGGGATTAAAGATCCACTTACTATCTGGGAAACCAAAGCCTCTTTATTAAGGAAAGAAATTAAGCCAGGAACTTCTGACTATAGAAAGTTAGACGATATTGATGATGATGAGACGGTATATGTGCTCATCGACGGTCATAACCGCCATGAGATTTCTCAAGAAACAGGAATAGATTTTCGCTTTACAATTACCACTTTTAAAGCATTGCAAGAGGTAAAGGATTATATGATAAATCTACAACTTGGTCGGCGGAATCTTACACCTGATCAAATGTCCTATTTGCGTGGATTGCGGTACAATCAGTTAAAAAAGGGTAGGGGTAATCATGACAAAAACTCCGTGAATGTAGCCAAGGAACTTGCCTCTGAATTTAAGGTGAGTGACCGAACCGTTAAACGGGATGGGGAATTCGCGGAGGTCGTTGATCGTTTGGATTCGCAAGAAAGAAATGCAGTTTTGTCCGGTAAAACCAAACTTCCCCGAAAACAAGTACCAGATATAAAACAATTGCTGGACGAAAAACCGGAAAGTGGATTGAAACATGCACTGGGGCAATTATCAGAAAAGGAAGCCGAAAAAATAGCGAAGCAACAGGTGAAGTCCGCATCAAAAGACTTGGAGTCAATCACTACTGATGATGAATATGATGCAGAAAAGTCTGAGATGATGGATACCTTGATTGATTCTTTGGTTTTTGCGGAGCGTAGCCCTGAATTTTTAGTGAAAGAATTAAAGAAAACGGTCAAGGATTCAAATTTGCTGGATATTAATACTCTCAATAAATTGCGGAGTATCATTGAAATTTTAAATAAAAAACTATTGAATAATAAGAAATGAAGGATTAAAGTATAATCGTATTTTAGCAAAAAAAGTTTTTATAAGATTCGAAATCAGGTTTTTATAGAAGTGTTCTGTTCCCTATTATGATCTTATTGATTTATTAATTTTGTTTTTATAAAATTATATATTGTATTTTTTATCAAGCCGATAACTTTTGTTTTATAAAACCTTATCTGATGTCTGGTTTTGGTGTTAATTTACCATCGCAAATTATGAGCCTTTTATCCTAAAATTAAATTAACCATGGCTGTATCAGAGGAATTACATAAAAAACTGGATGAAATATTTAGTGATGATGAATGTATTTCTCACTTCTATCATCAGATAGTATCGATATGCCTTCAGGCTCTAGTGGCGGATAAATTTAAAAAAGGAGAAATGTCAGAAGAAGAGTACCAAAAATGGTCTTTGAAGCCGCCTGCTATTAAGCTTTTGGAACCCTATGGTATTACTTACCAACAATACAATGCATTACTGGCCGGTAAAGGTACCTCAAAGACTTTTGTTACTTTTATAAGAGTGATGGAAAGGCATGGTTTTCATTTTTGGAGACTTTTCTACTCCGAAAAGCTGATTGATCTCACGCTGAATACATTTAAGGTTAGGAAAAGTTTTCAGGAAAAGTTTAACTAATCTGCTTGCTGGTTACCGGAATAACTTTCGGACTGCCGGGATGCTACCAGAATTAAAGCTATCTAACTTGAATACCTAGGACTTTTATACATGAAAGAGCTATATGAACCCAACGAACCTTATAACCGTGCAAGTGAAAAAGCGCTAGCTACTTTAAATGCGCTTTTAAAGCACCAGGTGCGCTATCTTGTTTTTGGATCATTCTCTATTGATGCCTATCATAAATCTTTGTATAGTCCTAAAATAAGGATTTGGATAGATACCCACGATGAGAATTTAGCCCTCTTAAATAAGTCGCTATCAGACCTTACAACATTACCTGTTGAATTTATTCAAGAGAAAACAAGACTAGTACCAACTATTGGCTTAGAGCTTCCTTTTGAGCTATATTCCAGTATTAATGGTTTCAAAAAAGAAGATTTTAATCGGATATTTACCCATAAAAAGGATATTGTCGCTATCTCAATTGGTACCGTAGAAAAGAGAATGCAACTGCCACATCTTTCATTGGAATATTTATATTATAATATTGCACTTACCCCTACAAAATTTCGTGAGAAAAACATGGAAATTTTGTATAATGCTTCTTTAGTATTTCAGCCTGAAAACCCTTTATTACGACCTTTGGATTTTCTGAAAACTGTAACTACCAAAAAAAATACGGAGAACAACACTTTGCCTTTTCCACGTTCCAAAGGAGAAGCTTCGACTGGGGCTGGCTTCAAATCCCAAGTTCGAGATTTTAATGAAATTCGTGGTCAGTTGGATTTGGAAGTGGTTCTGCAACATTATGGTTACCAATTGGCCACCGGTAATAAGCCCAATAGTAGCTATCGGGTTTATAAGCCAAAGGAGCCCGATTCCTCTCAACGTATATCTGTTTTGGTTGGCGGTAGTAACCAATATAACCGTTTTATTGATCTCAACAATGACACTTTTAAAGGAGATTGCATTTCCTTTATTAAACAGATGGAGCAGGGGGATTGGAAAAGGATATTTGAAGTAATCGACGGTCTGTTAATGCATCCGGAGCAAACGCTAAAAGTGAGTACTACACCAGTTTTGCATACCGCTCTTCCCAAGCCCAAATTACGAGATGAAGCCAGGATACAACTTGAACTTTTCAAAAACTACCAGGTTCAATTTATTGGTTCTTCAAAAGAGGTGAGCTATCTCATAAAGCATCGGTCCGTTAATTACGAAACTATCATGGATCCTTTGCTAGCAGGTCAAATTTTTGCGGTCAGAACCAAAAGTGGAAAAGTGAATCAAGCTGGTGTTCCAATTCTTTTTCGGAATGTATCGTTTCCCTTAACTTCATCGCAGGGTAATGTTATTTCCTTAGACATTCGTGGCGAAAATTTTAAAACTTTCCCAGAAGGTTCAAAAGGGGATGCCATCTGGAAAACCAATACAATGGTGGAGCTGGTAGATACTGCTCGTTTAGAAAGCCAAAACGGAGCCGTGGTGAGCTTTCCTACTCGTACGAAAGGTATTGTGTCAAAATTAGGATTAAGCATCTCCAACGAGCTATTTAAGCTAAATGAGGGTGTTGAGTATAAGGAGCTGCATCCACATACTATTGTTTTGACTGAAAGCCCGATTGACGGGTTGTCTTTTCAACAGCTCAATCCCCCAGAACCTGGCGAATACCGTCTGCTGCTTTCGTCGTCTGGTAATCCCTCTTCCGAACAGACCGATCACATTACTTCCATTTTTGAGAAGTATCCCAAATCTCAAATAGTGGTGGCAGCCGATAGTGATCAGCCTGGAATACGCTTCGCCATTAATTTTATGGGCTTGGATGTCCATAGCCGGTTAAAGTCGGTCATAAAATATCATAAAGAGATCGTAAAACAACAAAGTGTTTGGTATAATAAGCTATCGGTGGGTTTTAGTAGGGAAATTTCCGTTAGAAAACAGGCAGTACTAGATAAGTCCTTTTTATCTAAAGTTCAAAATTTGGTGACTAACCTTAACCAGTTAGTCATTGATAATGAAATGGTTAATATAGAAACTGCTACAACTAAAAATACGATTCTGCCCAATGAGAGAATGCAGCTGGTGGTTGACAGCTACGAAATCAGAATACCCAATGATCATCTTATTCTGGCCAGAGCCGCTGAAATGCTTGCTGCCATGAGTAATCATATAAACCAAAATAATAGACTTGTTCTCTTGTTACCGGATCTTGACCAAAAGGATTTGAATGAAATTCTTCAGTCCAGAAATGGACTTCCTTTTACACCGGATATGCCATTATATTTTACTTCTAAATTGGCGAAAGACGGAATATAAGTAGGGGAGGGGCGTAAAAATGATAGGATTTGACATCATTTCATTCCAAATTGGGTGAAATGTGAAACCCAGAAAATGTGTTAGCCAGCCTTGTTCTAAACTTTGTATGGAATAATTTTCAAAGCTTAGTTTCCGCTTTCCTTAGACACTTTCTGGGTTCGGACGCTCAAATGCCTTTGTCTGAGATCCTTTGCGCATAGTATTCGAAGCTAATCGCTTCGATCCGTTTTATTGTAAAAAAAAGCGCTTTTGTTTTTAAACAGGCTCTTAGTTAATTAAGGCCTTTTTTGAAATTGCATGGTGCCAGTGAACGGTTAATTCTTTTGTAATAATGCCTAATAGCACCTCATATTTTTAATGGTAGGTTTTCCTTCTGATTTTACAATTACGAGCTTGATGGCGGAAAAATTTCCGTCTTTTATCACCTCAATTCTTTTATGGCCGATATTGCTACCTTGGCTTATTTCCTGCCAGCTATCTCCCTGTTGCCCATAAAGCTTGTATTCTCGAATTCTTTCTCCTTTTGAAATGTCTTCCTCAATGATTACGTCATGAACAGGCTGTACTTTGGAAAACTTGATGATATGCATTTCTTTCCCTTTACCTCGGGTAGAACCAAGTGGTTTGGAGAATCGTTTTTCTAAACTCTCCCCAAATTCTGCCAGTCGGGTTACATCTGCTTCCGGAACCAAGCCACGGTCGTCTACAACAACGCCTAATATCATGTTGGTATTCCGTCCTACGGTTTCGTTGTATCTTGTTTGAAGGTCCTCTAATAACCGTATCTTATCTTCTTCGCCTTCCTTCCAGAACCATCCGCCCAGAAAGGCGTTTTTTCGCAAGGGGAAGTCTGCTTCTCCCGGACACCAGAAATCACCCTCGGGGCTACCGTTTAATCCTTTTATTTGAATTACACCGGTAGCCGATGTGGTAGAATCGGCCTGCGACCAGCAAGGGTAGGGGGCAACACCATTTTCATTCCCTACCCATCGAATATTATTTCGATAGCCGTAAGGCCCTTGAAAGGCAACTGCATTCGGCTGGTATTTTTCTAAAAGAGAAAGCATCTCTATACCTCCTTTGTCAGGAGGAAGCACTCCACCATCGAACCAGATTTCAAATAACTCACCATATTGAGTCCATAATTCTGTCAGTTGGGTTTTAACCACTTCTTTGTATTTTTCTTGTTCTGCTTCTATTCCAGAAATAACCAGTCCGGGGTTGTTTACTTTTAAATAAGCATTTACAGAAGCACTCGCATACAAGCCTGGTTTTAGGCCATATTTTTTACAGGAGGCAATAAAATCTTTTACTATATCTCCTTCACCGTTTTTCCAGGGAGCATTTTTAACACTGTAGTCATGAGCAGCTGTGGGCCACAAACTAAATCCGCTGCAATGTTTGGCTACGAGCACGGCATATTTTGCTCCCGCGGCCTTTGCCGACTTGATCCATTGGTCGGTATCCAGCTCTTTGGGGTTGAATTTGGATATATCTGGCTGATAGTTCCAGTCTGCTCTAAAAATATAAGAGGGTTCAAAAACTTGCATGTCCAGATGATACATGACACCGATCTCGGCATCGGCCCATTGTACTTGTGCCTTGGAAGGGAGTATTTGTTTGGCTATTTGTCCATGAGCGGTTAAGCCCATTACCAATAGTAAAGCTAGGAGACTATTTTTTTTCATTGTCGTTTAGGTATTTTTAGAGCCTGTTTTAATTTAATGATAGAATTGTTTATAGCTTATTTATTGTGCGGGGATAACCATAGCTATCCTGAAAAATTTAACGCAGGTAGAGCCAAAAAATAGCATAAACAA
>CAXBLH010000072.1:0-16203 GCA_963976315.1 uncultured Dyadobacter sp. | reverse complement strand
CCTCGCTGGGCTTAAAATTGGGAACATACCGCTGATTTAAGGCTTCTAGTACAGACGGCGTGATCTGGTTTTCACGGATATTATTCAGAAGGTCAATAAAGACGTTATCGGTTTGCCGATATATATGAGTCAATTCTATTCGCACTGGATTTGTGAGTTCCAAAGCCCTACTTCCAAAGAAATAAGCGGTATCGTAATAGTCTTTTAATAATCGCCAATCTTCCTCTTTTACGACGGGTGCCAGCTGATGTAAATCCCCGATCATCAGTAACTGAACACCACCAAAAGGTTTCGATCGATTTCGGTATTTTCTTAACACTTCATCAATTGCGTCCAATAAGTCGGCGCGTACCATACTAATTTCATCAATCACGAGCATGTCCAAACTCTTTATCAAATTGATGCGCTCTTTGGTAAAACGATGGTTCCCACCTGTTGATATAATAGAATCCGGAATATGGGGTGTAAATGGCAATTGAAAAAAGGAATGAATAGTTACCCCACCAGCATTAATTGCCGCCACACCAGTAGGAGCTACCACGGCCATCCGTTTGTGAACGGAGCTCTTCAAATTCCTTAAAAAGGTAGTTTTTCCTGTGCCCGCTTTACCTGTCAAAAAAATATTTTTATGAGTATAACGGGCAAACTGGTTTGCAAGATCTAGTGTGGGGTTGTTGCTCATTTGATTTTATGCTTTACTTATTCCAAAAAGTAGCACAAATTTTTAAGATTTCTAAATACGAACCAAATCTCCTAAGTTCCTCCTGAAATGAATTAAAGTTTAGGATCAATAAAATTAATATTATTAATAAAATTCTTAATATTATTAATATTTTATTTAATATTGTTAAAATAAAAATTCAAAATGACTAAAAAAATCCCAGTCCAGTGTCCTTCCTGCGGGGATGCGTTAATACTGTCGGCGCTCCGATGCGAAGCATGCGAAACGGTGGTATCAGGAAAATTCGAACTGCCTGTTTTAGCACAACTAAGCCAATCCGAACAAACTTTTATTATTGACTTTGTACGAAGTAGCGGCAGTTTAAAAGAAATGGCAAAAAAAATGGGGTTGAGCTACCCAACGGTTAGAAATTTATTGGACGACATTATTAACAAACTGAACAAAAATGAGCAACTCTGAAAAAACATCATGGCGGAAATGGATTCGTGAACCCTTTTATTTTATTGCTGGAGAAAAGGCATTATTCTTAGGACTAGGTGCAATGCTACTATCGGCAACGGTAAGTGTTTTTAGTAATGCACATTTCGATGGCACCTTAGACCTGCATATCGGCATACCCGCACCATGGTGGGTATTTATGGCAGAGTCGGTCATAAGCTGGCTTTCTGTGATGGTACCATTCTATATTCTGAGTGTTTTATTATCCAAATCAAAAGTACGGTTTATCGATATTGCCGGAACTACTGCATTTGCACGTATACCATTGCTACTTGGCACATTATTGGCGTTACTTCCACCGTTGCAGCAAAAACCATTGCTAATTACAGATCCATTAGTCCTTTTCTGCTCATTTTTACTTTTTCCGCCTTTGGTTTGGACCTTAAGACTCTTATATCAGTCCATGGTGGTCTCAGCAAATTTGAAAGGCTTCAAAGCTGGCTTGGGGTACTTATTGGGCTTAATCATTGCTGAAATAGCATCAAAGTCACTTATTCATTATTTCCTTTCACCCTATTTAATCCCTTAAACGATGCTATACGTAGCCGCTTTCATTTCATTGATATTCTTCGGATTAGGTTATTTATTGAATAAGAACAATGCCAAATATTTACTATCAGGATACAACACCATGTCTGAGAGTGACAGGGCACAATTTGATATAGAGGGGTACCTTGTTTTTTTTAACGGTTTTCATAGAATTCTTGGAATCACAACTTTCGTTATTACCGTTTTCCTCTATTTTTTCAATAGAAACTATGCTTCCATGTTCATGCTTTGTTATCCATTGGCTGCTTATGGCTATTTATTATGGAAAAGCATCGACTATTATAAGAATAAGAAACATAGGATGGGTAATACCATAGGTGCTGTATTGATGTTTGGGCTCGCCATTGGAATCGGATACTATGCTTGGAGCGATTTTGGGGATAGTAAACTGATTATTAAAAGTGATCAAATCGAGATAACAGGTTCCTATGGTATTACGTTAAATCGTGCGGAAATCCATACCGTATTAATGGTCGATCATACACCAGAAATAGCTTTAAAAACCAATGGCTTTGCTGCCGGTGATTTTGCAAAAGGGCATTTTCGTACCAAAGAAGGTGGTAGCGTAATGCTATTTATCAATAAGAATGTAAGCAAGGCAATACATTTTAAGACCAACACTGCGGATATCTACTACAATACTTCTACCGAAGATATGGGCACTTTACATGAGAAAATAGTTGATTGGCAAAACCTTTAAAAGATTTCTTCAACTTCATTAGCCGTTATGGCCCCTATTTGTAATAGACATAACTCTTAAGCGACTTTATCCTATTTTGCTTGAACTGCACTCAGTAGCCCTACTTTGGAACAAACTCAAACTGCATGATCAGAATAGACTGGTGCTGCGCACGCCTATTTCGAATATCCGCCCCACGAAACTATAAAAAGGGAACGGTCATAGTCTTTAAACGAACCGTATCTGTACCCTACTGTATCAAATAACCTAGCTCTTTCATTCGATTTGTAAACAAATTATAATTATTGTTTTCTATTATGACATGAAACTGTTCTGCCTTAATCACCAATTTACGTAGAACTTCATCTTGTGCAATTACACGTAATAAATCTCTATTATTGGCTGGCAAACTGAAAACATGAACATTGTTTTTTCCCTTAAGTAGCTTACTATTTTCGATTAAATCGTTCAGATAGTTTTCCCAAAAGTCAGGAAGCTTTTGTTTGATGGTTTGCCTAAATAATGCAATTTTATTTTCCAGACTTTTAGTAGAATTGCAGTCCTTCAAGAACAGCCCATTACTAAACTGATATCGATTACCACTGACCTTCAGTGCATAATTTTTCAGCATCATTTCCCCAATTTCTAGGTTGCCATTAATTCGTATTGAGGAACTTAGCTCATCAAACAGTAGCTGTACCTGGTTATCGTCTTCGGGGGGTGTGTAGGAAGGGTTAATACCAAAAACGTGTGCTCCTAAGCCAGTTAGTTTTATTGCATATAGGCCATCATACGGAGAAAATTCATTGGGATCTTTAGGATCAATTGCTAACTCCAATAAGCCATAAGCCGCAAAAAGATAAAAACAACCCGCTAATGCTGGCGTTTCCACATAGTCTCCAATATTGTTCAAAGTGAGATCTACGTCCTCGTTGTCAAGGTCCACGGCTCGAAGCCGATTGTAAATATAATAGTTTCCCAATGGCATAAAACCACCCGTAGCCTTAATGTGGGTTTTAATATTTTGAAAAATCACCCATTGATCCTTTGAGAGCCTAGTGACAAATTGAATAATATTCTTAAAAAGTGCATTATTAAAGTTATAATTTTCAAAATAATTCACACCTTTCAGATACGTCAATATTAACGGAAAAACTGAAAAATCGGGTCGTTCTGGCTTAAATAGAGCTCTTATTATTTCAATAGAATCGTGCAAAGGCGACTTCACTTTAAAATTGTCCGAAAGTACCCCTGCTATTAGATGAGAGCGATAACCCTCCTTTTCTATACCTGGAAACTCCATTAATTTCACACTCTTGGACATTTTTCGAGTAGACGACAATATAGGATACCCCTTTTTAGAATACTTAATATTATGCTGCAGATAATAGGGAATAATGATGGGTAGCTCTCTAAAAATATCTACTTCAACATTAAATAGAGCCAAGCCTTCCTTTTCTAATCGATCAATACCCTTAATTTCATAACCATCTGGCTTGGGTAAATGCACTTTTAATGCAATGGCCATCGATTTTGGAATCTCAAACAAAAGGGAGACCATCTTAGTAGACTGATGATCAAATAGATAATAATCATGGACCTTGACTATAGTAATAAAATTCATCCAGTTGTTCAGTTCCGGGATCAATTTTACTTCCAGCTCATTGTGCCATCCCGAAATTTTACGGTTAACGTGCAACAAAATACCCTTCCCAAATATTTTTTCTAGTTCTTTTTGGCTTACAGTACTAAACCAAACTGCATGCTGCAGCATCGCCTGTTCCTCTTTGGAGAGGGAGTCATAAAAATCGAGTACAAGTTCTTTATTGCTATAAATTTTAGCACAAAAATCAACCAGTATTATCTTTTTAAGCGATTTTTTAAAATCCCAACCCTGAAATATGGATTGCGTGTTTACTCCACTCCAAGATTTTTTCTGTTCTCGCAATAAAAAATCTTTTACCAAATAAATCCATTTTTGGGTAACTTCATCCTTTGTATTGTTTTCTTCGATAAAGAAAGAAAGTGCTTCTAAATTCATTGTTGTTGCGCTTAGCCTAACATAAATGCGATATCCTCTTCTGACAGTGACTTAACGCCACTGCTATCACTGGAAATGATTGATTCCAACAGCGTGCTTTTTATTTCCTGTAATTTCAGAATTTTTTCTTCAATAGTACCCAGAGTAATTAGCTTATAGCTGAGCACCTTTTTGTTTTGACCTATTCGGTGGGCACGGTCGATCGCCTGATTTTCAGCAGATTTATTCCACCATGGGTCAAAAATAAAAACCATGTCTGCGGCAGTTAAATTCAGCCCAGTTCCACCAGTTTTGAGGGTCAAGACAAAAACTTTACAATCAGGATCATTTTGGAATTTATCCACCAGTTGCTGACGATTTTGGGTACTCCCCGTCATCGACACAAACTCGATACCTCTTAGATTCAGCTCCTCCCCTATGTCCTCCACTGCCGCCAAATAATTGGCAAATACCAATACCTTATGTTTATTGGCAATGGCATCTTCCAGCTGCTCCATGAGTAGTTCGGTTTTGGGAGATTTTATTCTACCATCCGTTTGGGCGGATGGAACGGAGGCTATCTGCCGAAGTTCGTTCATTGCCTGAAAAACAAAAAACTGAGACTGCTGAATCCCCTTTGATGCCACCTGCTCTTCGATAACCTGTTTATAAAACAAACGCCTTTGTTCGTAGTACTTAGCCTGTTCCGGGCTCATGTCCACATACAATACCTGTTCTATTTTATCTGGTAGTTCTGTCAGTACATCTTTTTTGAGTCGTCTCAAAATAAAAGGGTAAATCTTCTTTTTGAGCTCCACAATAGCGTCGCGGTTATCATATTTTTGAATCGGGATCAAATAGTCCTGACTAAACCCTTGTGCACTTCCAAACATGGCTGGATTCAGAAAACGGAATAATGCATAGAGTTCGGATAAGTTATTTTCAACCGGAGTTCCACTCAGTGCTAGCCTATGTTTTGCTTGAAGCAATAAAACTGCTTTATGAATTTGGCTTTGGGTATTTTTCATGGCCTGAGACTCATCCAAAACCACATATAAAAACGATACCTCTTTCCACTGCTGAATATCATTCCGAATCATTGAATAGGTCGTCAGAATTATATTTACTTTTTGGGCTTCTTCCAACGTTCTATTGGTACCGTACCAAGTATAATGCGTGAGCTGAGGCGCAAACTTATTAAGCTCATTTTGCCAATTAAAAAGTAAGGATTTAGGCATTACAATAATAGTAGGGAGCTTACTCTTATCTTTGGCATAAACCTCTGCCAGCAAGGTGATAGTCTGCAAAGTTTTACCCAGCCCCATATCGTCGGCAAGGCATCCTCCCAGCTTATTTTTATAAAGATAGTGTAACCACGAATACCCCTGCTTTTGATAAGGACGAAGTTTTGCATTGACCTTTGGCAGCTTAGGCTTAACGTTCACAAGCTCATTAAAGCCGGAAAAAATATGTCGGGCCTTATTAAACTCCTCTGTTACAAACCTTTCTTCCAGCAACTCTTCTACCAATGGCAAATCAAAAAACGAAATTTCAACTTTGTTTTTTTTCTTTTTGAATAGCCGTTGTAATTTTTGCATATACACCTCATTAACAAGAGCTTGGCTCCCATCCGAAAGGATAATATACCGGTTCTTATTGAACTGATTAATAGCATCAAATAAGGATATTTTTTGATCTCCAAACGCCAAACTCGCTTCTCCTTCCAAAAAGTCAATCCCATGACCAATTTGTACATCCAACCTTGGCGGGTTCGTATTGATTTTATACTCCTTTAATTTCTCGCTACCAATAAGCACATATTCGTTAAGCAAACTGGGTATTTCCTTATAGATAAACTCAGTAGCAACTTTCTCAGGTATAATAAACAGGTCCTCATCCAGTACAGCAGCATCTTTATCCTTTTTTCTTCCCTTATCCGAATGTTTATTTAGAAGATTCTCAATACTAGCTATATGGCGTTCCAAAAATATTTGTTCCACAGGATGAACCGTTATTATTTCCTCCATTTCGTTAATTAATGCGAAACGATAAAGGTCATAATCATTGAGGAAGTCTATATCCGTATTTGGCAATAGTTGGCCGATACGCAAGTACAGTGAGTTATCTTGATCCACCTTCTCAAAAACCAGAGCCGGCTTGGCCTTAATCGGCTCTGTAACCCTCTGAACAGTATAATTATCGTACTGTAAGGATACGTTTTCTAAATAAGAAAAGAATAAGGATAAGTATTTCTGGAAATCTGGTTTAGGAATATGGCCAAGATTAAAATGTTCTATTGAATGAAAATACACTCCTATTGCTGGTGTTTCAAACACTTGATTGCCCTCTTTAACCCAGGCATAATCTTCGTTGATAAACTGAAAATCGAGGTAATCCCGGTCTGAAATAGCCAATGTCAGTGTAGAAGAAAGTGCATCTTCACCCACTGTTTTAATATCCATACGCAGCTTAGCCAGGCCGTTACCAGCTGTAATAACCTCGTCGTTATAATTCACGAAACGGCCACTTTCAAGGAGCTGGGGAATCAAATAAGGGTGTTCGGATAAATAAAGCCTTTTATCTGGATTGTCCCAGTCCACCGTGTATTGGTTACGATCCGAAATCAATTGAAGGGATTTGGTAATACTTCGCAATAGGCCACTGTATTGTCGATAATCGAAAGATGCATTTTTCCCAGACTTATTGACTACTTCAATAAATGCCCCCTGCTTGTCGAATTGCAATAAGAAGAATATCTCAGATAAATTTTTATTAGATACTTCTTTAAATTCAGTAAACGGTTTATTGCGTTTTAAATGCTCGAATATGGACATGGTATAGGGGGTATGCTATTTTCTGAAGGTTACTAAGAAGTAATAAGCTAAAATATTAGATTCTGCCAAGGTATTGAGATCGAAAGATAAAATAAAAAACGAAATTCCTTACCTGCGTCTTCTTTTGCGTTTTACGGGTACTTTCTTTACTGCTGCTGGTATCACTTCTTCCCCCACTTCTGAGCCATTAAGAAAAGGAAGTTGTCCGGCTAAAATTTGAGCAGTTTCGGAATCACCATCAATTATATGGAGCCGGTATCCGTAATCAAAACTACGTTGCTTGATACGATATTGATCATGTACCCTTGGTGACCAGCTATCATCGCCACCCAGCCCCATTTGTATTAAGTCAATATTCACAAAAATGCCCTTACCACGCTGCAGGGTTGCCCCCTGTTTTTTGGCTGCTTGTAAGTCGGCATCGCTATAATCATGAATAGTAAAATTGACCAAAGAATCTGCTATAATGAGCATACCAAGTCCCTTGGCATTCGTAACTTCTGCCCAACGAACGCCGGTTTTATTACCATTTTCCTGAGGTGCAATATAAGGAAAGTGCTGTTGGGCCACTGTACCCGAATAAATACCAACAATAGCACTGGTTTTTCTGTCGGCATAGGTTTCGTGCGGACCGTTCCCATACCATTTCACTTGATCGAACTCGACTGGCATTTGAAAATGATTCCCGACCTTCGGTAAGTCTGGCCACTCTCCCAGAAACTCATAATGCACCTGTATATGCACATCACCAGTTGCAAAAACAGAATAATCGATCTTTTCAATTATTTCATTCTCCTTTCCTTTTAAACGATTGGTAAAAATCAATTGATAAGCATGGGTACTGATCCTAATCGTTTTGTATTCGGAGGACGTAAGGGTAATGTTATCCAAACCCGCCTTTCTCCATTGATATTCGAAACTACGCTCATTTCCCCCTGCATCATTATCAGTAGGTACTCTCCAAAAATTGGCGCTAATACCACTTTCAAGCATCTCTATCTGGTTTTTTTTGAAAGAAGTCATCCCACCTTTTGTTTTATCGAAGACCGCAGTAAATTGATCTCCCGATAATTGCACTCGATTATTGTTCAACTGCGTAACTTTTAAAGATCCATTTCCTGCCAAACTGAGTTTTGGCATTCCCTCCTTATTCGTTTTTATAAAAAACTGCTGTTTGGCCACTTCAAATCCCTTAGGTGCGAAATGAGTCGTATCTTTTTGGACAAAGGCCACATTTAAATAATAGTCTGATCCAGGTTCTGGAGCTACCGGTATTTTATAAGGTATTAGTATAGTTGTATTTTTTTGAGGAGGGATATTTCCTGGCTCCAAGGAACCTTTCCCTATTTCAGTCCCATTTTCTAGTAATGACCATTGTATTTCATAGTCGGATAACGATTTAAAATCAAAGTCATTTTTGATACTAATTTGGTTTTGCTTCCCCTCCAAAGTATCCCCAGAATCAAACTTAATAGACTGA
This sequence comes from uncultured Dyadobacter sp., assembly GCA_963976315.1. Lineage (GTDB taxonomy): Bacteria > Bacteroidota > Bacteroidia > Cytophagales > Spirosomataceae > Dyadobacter. The sequence continues at coordinate 7,461 of CAXBLH010000072.1, read as the reverse complement.
TATACCCGCTTCACTTCTTGTAGTTCGGGCTGTGGTACTCGATCAGGATTCACCAAACCGTCGCCTGCATTTGCACCATCGATATGATTAAAATAATCCCAGTACTCCACGCCATCTGAATTCTTCAGTCTTAGCCCTTGGTCCACCCAGTCCCAGATAAAGCCGCCTTGCATCGTAGGGTAATTGTCAATAACCTTCCAGTATTCCTCCAAATTGCCTATGCTGTTACCCATGCCGTGAGCATATTCACAAACAATAAGTGGCCTGCTTTTATCCTTTTTTACCAAATCAATCATATCCTGCATAGTCGGATACATGACCGAAATAATATCATAATTACTCAACGATTTGGGTGAATAGTCTTTGCGACCTTCGTAATGAATAGGCCTAGTGCCATCGGCAAGTTTGATCAACTGAGCCATGTAGTCAAAGTTTGGCCCCATTCCAGATTCATTGCCCAGTGACCAAATGATTACAGACGGGTGGTTTTTATCGCGCTCTACCATTGCATTTCCACGCGCTACAAATGCTTGCTTCCATTCGGGTTTATTTGCTAAAATAATATTACTATTCCATAGCCCATGGCTTTCAATATTTGCCTCGTCCATTACATAAAGGCCATACTCATCACAGAGGTCATACCATATCGTGTTGTTGGGATAGTGAGAGGTGCGTACCGCATTGATATTATGCTGCTTCATCAAGGTGATATCCTTCACCATCGTTTCCTTACTTATGACGCGGCCCGTATGCGGGTCAAACTCATGACGGTTTACTCCCTTAAGTTTAATGGCTCTACCATTTAGCCTTAGCTGCCCTCCCTGCATAGTGATCTTCCGAAAACCGACTCGCTGGCTTGTGGCCTCCAAAACTTTTCCATTCGAATTCATGAGTTGAATAGTAAGCGTATATAAATACGGATTTTCAGCGGACCATTTTTCAGGGTTGTCAACAGGGATCGATAATCTTACCGCCGTTTCCTTAAAAGGGTTCATTGTTCTCAATATTCTACTGGTTGGATAGACAACCACTTGTCCTGCTGCATCATACAAGGTAAATACCAGTTGATGTGCATAAACAGCTGATTTCGTAAAGTTCTTAGCAAAAGCACTGATATTGAGGGTAGCATTGGTAAAAGTTTGATCCAAGTCTGTGGCCACCGAAAAGTCCGTTATATTGATGGGAGGTAAGCTTAACAAGGAAATATCTCTAAAAATACCTGAAAGTCGCCAATAGTCCTGGTCTTCCAAATAACTACCCGTAGACCAGTTAATTACCTCCACCGCCAATTCGTTGGTACCCGATTCTATTAGATCACTAACATTAAACTCAAATGGAGTCATACCATCCTCATGATAGCCCACTGCCACGCCATTTAACCACACGTAACAAGCAGACTGGACTCCTTCGAAGTGTAGGAAATAAGATTTAGGCTTTGTAGTCGCATTGACTGTGAATGTTTTACGGTACAATCCTATCGGATTATTAGCACCATCGATACGAGGGGGATTTGCAGGAAATGGGTATTTAATATTACTGAAGACCGGTTTATCATACGCTTTTCCTGCCCTTGCGCCTGCTACTTGCCAATTGGAAGGCACCGGAATATCATCCCAGCCCGTCACGGAATAGGAAGGTTCATAAAATTGTAGTGGGACTGTGGAGGGATGTGAAGCCCATTGGAACTTCCAGGTTCCATTGAGTGATTGTACAAAAGGAGAATTAAACTTAAAAGACCTTGCACTTTGCTCATCAGGATAAGGTACAAAGCTAGCTCTTGGCCGCTCTGTATTGACGCTAATCACTTCTGGATCCTGCCATTCTGGAATATTTTGTGCTACAAGAAATAAAGGAAACAAAAAGAAGAACAAGAGTAAAGAGGATGAACGCATATTGTTTTAATGAGTGTCGGTACTTCGGGGGAAAGTTTACTATTCTGAACATTGGTTCAAAAATAAGAAGAATGAATAGGTTTAGACAATAATTTGAAAGTATATTGGCATATAGAACGAAGTTTTATTATATTTTCCAATGTCAATTGACTTTTTTAGCTTTGTTGCCCTATTGCTCGGATTTAGGAGATTAGTTATAACAAAAAACCTTTCAAATGCTATTAGCCGTAGATGTTGGTAATACCGACACCGTATTTGGATTATATGAAAATGAAACATGGGTAACGGTACTTCGTACAAGTACATTGGCACAGGAAAGTCAGGCTCATTATGAATCTATTGTAAGGCTTCATTTCCTAGAAACCAGCTTATGGCTTGGGGATGTACAAACGATTGTTCTGGGCAGCGTAGTACCTGCTATGACTCCGATATTACTTAAAGTACTGAAATCGCTTTTTGGAGACGAAATAATACAGGTAGGACCGTCTATTTATCCTGAATTAGATATAGACATCGACCATCCTCATGAAATTGGTGCCGACCTTATCGCCAATGCGGTAGCCGCCATGACGCGCTATCAAGAAAACTGCGTGATTGTAGATTTTGGTACAGCCCTTACTTTTACAACCGTATCCAAAGATCGAAAAATACTTGGAGTAGCCATATTGCCCGGACTTAAAACGGCGGTGAAAGCATTGTTCGCAAATACGGCTCAATTACCAGAAGTACCCTTGGTGTTACCGTCATCAGCCATTGGCAAAAACACCACACATGCCATTCAAGCGGGTATTTTGCTAGGATACGAAGGGTTAGTGAAAGCGCTATTGAAACGAATAAAAGGCGAAATGGATGGAAACTGCATCGCCATTGCGACGGGAGGCCTTTCTTCGATCATTGATACCTTACAGGATGAATTTGTAGAAATTGACCGCAAACTTACATTGGACGGACTACGGATAATAGGAGAGAGAGTTGCTAGTAGCTAATAAAATCGGCCAGAAAGAATCTCTTTCAAACCAAAAATGGATTGGTTATACAAATAAACCCAGCAGTCTAAGGACTTCCCTGATTCCAAAGTAATGGGAATTACTTTTCGTTGGTATAAACTACTGGAGATATCGTCTTGGATATCTTCGTACTCGTCTAATTTTCTTAGTAAATCCCGATCGGAATTTAGTTTATAAATCTCTCCAAAGACTCGTTTGGGACTATTCTCCTCATAAATCACCCCAGGGTACCAGTCAATCCGATACATGCGACCGGGCAAAGATCCCGTCTCGATGAAATTAGCGGATAAGCGAAGCAACCGTGCATATTCATTATCAAAACGCTGCATTAAGGTTCCGTAGGTAAATAAAAAGTTGGATTCCGTTTTCATGGGTACAAGTTTGAATTTTATAGCAATTGTAGCCAAAAAATTACAGAAACAAACCCCCGGTAAATTTTTAAAATACTCCTAGTTAAAATGTTTAAAAAAATCCAATGATTGTTATATAAGATGTAATTTTTTCGTTTTCTATATAAGTCTACTAGTTAAAATTGTAATTCAATATAGTATTTTTCTTATATTAGCAGGTAAAGCTTCATCCTATATTATCATGTACGAAAAGAACCTAGGTACCAAACAAAAAGCGTTAAGAGTAAACCTTGATCCACGGATCTATGGCTCATTTGCGGAAATAGGTGCTGGCCAGGAAACCGCTGCATATTTCTTTAAAGCAGGAGGTGCCTCTGGTACTATTGCCAAAACCATGTCTGCTTATGATATGACGTTCAGTGATGCTATCTATGGCACCGAAAACAGTGGCAGGTATGTAGTAGAATCCCGGCTCATGAAAATGCTCAATCGGGAGTTTAACCTCGTTGAAAAACGATTAAGTGAAAAACGAGGTGTAGACAGCCTTTTCTTTGCATTTGCGAACACAGTGGTGGCTTTAAATTTCCAGAAAACCAATGAAGCACATGGCTGGATAGGTCTACAATTTCAGCTCTCCCCATTTGGCCCTAGCAATTACGTGGTTATTCACGTCCGGATGCGAGATAATGAAAACCTTTTGCAGCAGCAAGCGCTGGGTATTATAGGGGTTAACCTGATTTATGGTTGCTACTTTTATTATAAATCTCCGGAGACGCTTCTAAAGTCACTCATGGATGACCTTACCCCAGAACGTATTGAAATTGACATGGTTCGTTTCAGTGGGCCCGATTTCATGCGTGTCGACAATCGTCTGATGAGCTTACGGCTTGTACGCAACGGTTTTACCGACGCTGCCCTTTTTGGCCCCGACGGCGAGGTGATGCAGCCCTCTGAAGCTTTGTATAAAAAACATATCCTGTTATTACGCGGAAGGTTACGGCCGATCACCAACGTCCATGTGGACATGATTAACGAGGGCAAGAAATTGTTTTTGGCCGAGCCCGATGTGGATGAGTCCAAGGTGATTCAAGTTTCGGAACTCACCCTTCATAATTTAAAAGGTTCAGAACGAGATATAGATGAGAAAGACTTTTTGGATCGAGTAGACATATTATGTTCACTCGGACATGTGGTAATGATCTCCAATTACCACGAATATTATAAATTAGCAGCTTACTTATCCAGGCTTTCCAAGTTAAAAGCAGGCTTGCTTTTAGGTAGCCCTAGCTTAAGAAGTATTTTTGAAGAAAAACATTACGAATTCCTACCCGGAGGTATCTTGCAATCTTTTGCTACGTTGTTCAGTAAAAAGATAAAATTATATATTTATCCGACCCTTCAAGAAGATAGCAGCGTTTATAGTTGTGAAAACTTTCATTTACCAGAAAATCTACGGCCATTGTTTCAATATTTAGTTTTGAATGATAAAATTCAGGATATCAAGAACTACAATATCGATCATATGAATATTACCACCGACAGTGTGCTGGAAAAGATAAAAAGAGGAGAACCAGGTTGGGATCAGTTGGTACCAGAAAATGTTGCCAAAATCATTAAAGAAAAATCCCTCTTCGGATTACCTAGTGATGAGAATTATCCAGATGTGGTGAAACAGATACATCAAGCAGTAGGTAATTTATAAGTTCCTATTCGAGGAATTACCAAAGTCGTTTGTGAGTAGCAGCAAGCAGCCACTCCGCCCGAGAGGGCCACTTCTTGTAAATTTATTTAGAAAAATAAAGCCTCTACTACCGTAGTAATTCCCTCCTACGGTATGCTAAACTACCCTCCTATCGTAGGGAATAAATTATATTTTTTCGCAAAATCCTCTTGGTATTTGGGCTATTTGACAAAACCCTTGTAATTTAACTTTCGATTATTTCGTAGGGTGGCCTTAAAACGGATTACAAATCGATTCTTTCTTCATTTTTTTGAAAGGGTAGTACTATTAAGCCCGTACGAAATAATTTTTTAAACTAAATATTTAACGGAAACAAGTGTTAATTTAAAATGATGAAAAAGATCTTTATTTTATTGTTAATTATTCCAATTGCCTTTGGGTGTTCCAAAAAAGAACAGAAAAAAAGCAGGCCGAATATCCTTTTTATAATGTCGGATGATCACGCCTATCAGGCCATATCCGCTTATAGTGACAAACTAATTAATACTCCTAATATTGACCGTATTGCCAAAGAAGGCATGCTGTTTACGAATGCCTGTGTTACCAATTCTATATGTGCTCCATCTCGCGCCACAATTCTGACAGGCAAGCATTCTCATATCAATGGAAAAGTAGATAACCTATTCCCTTTTGATACTACCCAATTAACATTCCCTCAAATTTTTCAGCAAAATGGCTACGAAACAGCCATGTTCGGAAAATTACATTTCGGAAACAATCCAAAAGGAGTAGATGAGTTCGCCATACTGCCGGGACAAGGCTATTACATTAACCCTGATTTTATTACTAATAAAGGAGATACTACCATTATTGGTTATGCCACAGATATCATTACAGATCTTACGCTCAAATGGCTAAAAGAAAAGCGAAATCCTGAAAAACCGTTTATGATGATGTACTTACATAAAGCACCTCATAGACCTTGGTGGCCAAGACCAGATAAATTTGCGGAATATTATAAAAAACAATTCCAGGAACCAGAAACCTTATTTGACACCTACGAAAATAGAGGAACCGCTGCAAAAACCGCAGAAATGAACCTTTTAACGCACATGCAGTATGAGCATGACTCCAAAATATATCCCGAAACTCTGGCAGAAATGGGACAAGTGCTTCCAAAAGTAGAAGGATTCAAGGATGGCTTTTATGGCCCTTATAATAGAGCCAACGAAGCTCAAAAAGCATTATACAAACCTACGCTGGATGCAATCAATAACGATTTCAAAAAGAACTGGCCGAAAATGACGGACAAGGAAAAAATGAAATGGAAATTCCAGCGGTATATGCAAGATTATCTGGGTTCCATCTCCTCGGTAGATGACAATGTCGGACGAGTTTTGGATTATTTGGACGAAAGCGGATTGGCTGAAAATACCATCGTAATATACACTTCTGACCAAGGTTTTTACTTGGGAGAACACGGGTGGTTCGACAAACGATTTATTTATAACGAATCCTTCAAAACGCCTTTACTTATCAGATGGCCTCACCAAATAAAACCAGGTACCACCGAAGATGAAATGGTACAAAATCTGGATTTCGCACAAACCTTTTTGGAAATAGCGGGCATCCAAGCTCCAGAAGATATGCAGGGCGAAAGTTTCGTTTCTTTACTTAAAGGTCAAAAAGAAAAATGGACCAGGGATGCTGTTTATTATCATTACTACGAATTCCCAGGAATACATGCCGTTAAACGCCATTATGGCATTGTATCCAAGGAATACAAATTAGTTCATTTTTATTATGACGTAAACGAATGGGAGCTTTATGATCGGAAGAAAGACCCTAATGAAATGAAAAATGTCTACAATGACCCTGCCTATAAGGATATTGTAGACAAATTGAAAATACAGTTAGCAGACCTTCGAAAACAATACAAGGATTCCAATGAATTGAGCCAACAGTATATCGACAAAACGTTGAAAAGTATGTCGGCCAATAAATAATACGCTGCCGGTAGACCGCATTTAGAAAATTGACAATATGAATTCATTTAATGAAATAGTATTGTCAATTTTCTATTTAAATTGCTCCCATCGGTTTACTTTCAATAACGCTCTAAATAAGTTTCATGTACCTGCTTCTTAGATCCTATTTACTATTAGTGCTGGTAATATCGGGGGTCGATATCACTCGATCGAATCCCCAAGCCACTCTTCCAATTGAAACAAGCACTATGGCCATTGCCGACTCCGGCAAAATTCTAGCACAGAACTATTGCCAACGCTGCCACCTATTCCCTGAACCCAATTTACTCGATAAAAAAACATGGAAAGAAGGCGTTTTGCCAAATATGGCACTACGACTCGGACTAAAACAACCTGGGCTCTCTGGGTATGAGGGCTTGCCCCAAGAAGAGGTTTACGAAATTAAAAGCCTAGGTATCTATCCCGACCAACCTTTGATTTCAGAAAAAGATTGGCAAAAAATAGTGGCCTACTATGAACAAATGGCTCCTGAAACTCCCTTAC
>CAXBLH010000071.1:0-16253 GCA_963976315.1 uncultured Dyadobacter sp. | reverse complement strand
GTTCTGCACACAACTATTATCGTACAGAAATAGGAGCGACAATTCCATTTTCAACAAGACTAGGTGGACTGACAAAAGCCAGATACTTCAGTTGGTCCAGAGAGTATTGATTAACCAACACTCGAATTAATTACATTCGCAATTATCCAATTCACAAGTTTGTTTTCCAAATATGACTTATCGTTAATTTTGATTTCCGTATTGAAATAACTAATTGGTAGAAATACTGAAGTCGGAGTTACTTTTATCAATTCCTTTTCTAAATTATCTTCAAGGAATTGATTCATATCAATTTGAGAATCGAAACGAAGTAGTTCACCAACAAATTGAGGTTCTTGGGTGTGAACTATAAATGTCTTTCCTGGTTGTGCTACTTCGTTTCTTCCTACTAAAAACTTAGGAGCGTTCTTCTTGTTCTTCATCAATCTCCGAGCGAGCAAACTTTAAAAAATGTACATTATCGCCTTTGCAAATCGGGAATTGGATAACATATAAACAATATTCCCCTTGTTCTTCTACCAAATAATATGGCACAAGTAAAGCATACGATCGCATGTATGCAGGAATGTTTCTATTTTTCCACCGATCGCTCATTGAAGCGATTTTGGCAAGGTGCTTTCTCCCAAGCTCAATGCCAGTTTTAAATTTATTTATCATTGTTTCATCGCCGTTTTTTAAATGCTGGTACTGCATTGCTCAAATATAAGTCAAATTTATGACGCTTTTACGTCCTTTTTGGGACAGGCTTGATTGTATCCTTTTGTAGGCTAATCTAAATATTAGCTATGAAAACTGAAATACAATTAAAGACTCCGATCGGATATTACGGCGGAAAACAAAAAATGTTGCCTCACATTCTCCCAAAAATCCCAGAACACCTTACTTATGTAGAGCCATTTTTTGGCGGTGGAGCTGTATTTTTTGGAAAGAAACCAAGCAAATTTGAAGTGATCAACGACATCAATCACCGGCTGATTACCTTTTACAAGGTGTTGAAATACGATTATGACGAGATTCAAAGTCTAATTGACGAAACGTTTCATTCACGTGCTCAACATAAGGAATCTGAAAATTTCTATAACTCGCAATTGGACTTGGTGACAAATCCCGTGGGCTGCGCCTGGGCAGTTTGGACACAAGCCAATTTGAGTTTTTCAAAAATGATTGGTGGTGGTTTTGGTTACGATCGTAAAGGTTCCTCTCCGCTGGCAAACTTCAATCGCAAAAATAATTTCACAGTCCAATTCAAAGACCGCTTTAAGAGAGTCACCATTGAGAGTTATGATGTATTGAAGGTGATAAAAGCCTATGATACTCCGGATACATTTTTCTACTTAGACCCTCCTTATGTAAGTTCAAACCAAGGTCACTATGCCGGTTATACCGTGGAAAGTTTCAACGCTTTGCTTGATGCATGTGCAAATATGAAAGGGAAGTTCCTGTTAAGCAGCTATCCCGAACCTCTACTAATGGAGTATCGAGAAAAGTATGGCTGGAAAAGCGAAGACCTCGAAAAACGACTGGCAGTAGATGGGAAAAGAAAAGTGCCTAAAACTAAGATTGAGTGCTTGACTTGGAATTATTGATTCTGATCACAGAGGGACACGGTTGTCTCTCTGTGGTTATTCTCCATATACACTATCTACCAAGTCATCATTTTCTGCTCTAGTAGCTGAACTAAAATAATCCTCAGTTACTGCAACCGAACTATGATCGAGAGCATTGGAAACTGCATAAACGTTACCCGTTTTTCGTTTGGCAATATCTGCGAAAGAATGTCGTGCCACGTGCATACTTATTTTGGTAACCCCGATTTTGGCTGCTATATTGGTCAGGTGTCCATTTATTAAAGCATTGGAAGAAGCTAATACCTTGATCCAATCTTCATCCGTAAACTGCTTTCTGTTTTTTCCCTTCAAGAATGGGAAAACATAATCAGTTGGCCGTAAGCCATTGTAATGATATAGATCTAATATTGCTTGTGCCTTATCTATAATTTTCTTTGACCGGAATTTATTAGTTTTTCCAGCATTGTATTCTACTCTACCTTCGTGAATGTGACCCCACGTCAGCTGCAAAATATCGGCGGTTCTCATTCCTTGTAAATAGAACGACAACATAAATATATTCCTGGAATGCCACTCGTTAATCCCTGCTCTAATATCAAGTTTGGCCACTTGTAAAATTTGCTCCTCTGTTAATTTCCCTCGTTTCGATTTTTCTTTTTTTGGTCTGTATAACCGCCATGGCGTTCCATTTTCTGGAACAAAGTAACCAGAATTAAGAGCCTCATTGTAGATAGCCTTAATTGTTTTCATGTTTGCATGGATGGTGTTAACACCATTTCCAAGCTTCCGCAAGTGTCTCTCGTAGTTGATCAGGAATTCGTAATTGATCTCCAAAAAGTGTAGTCCCTTGCTCCCAATATATTCTTTCAATTTCGAAATGACGGACAGCTGGCTTTTTCGGGTATTAGGAGATACCATTTTCTCAATACGCTTGTCGGCAAAATCTAGGAAACTATCGCCCAGCACTCCAACTCGCAATTGCTTCACGAGCATATCTGCCGATACCACTTTGTTGCGAGCAATCGAGTCAAGGTACTTAGTTTCAACTTCCACCATTTTGTAACGCAGAAGAGCGTTCAATTGCCTGTATTGTGGATTAGCTCGTCGAACTTCTGATTTTTCGGCATTCCAGTGTTCCAGACGAACCGAAAGATCAGTACTAATTCGTTTCATCACTCGATTCTGGGTCACCCTTATCAGGATAGTAGAAGTACCATCTTTTTTTGTCCGATTGTTAAGTTCCAACTTGATAGAAAGACCCATAATAATAATAATACTGAAACAAATACTGAAACAAAACCCGATACTGGGCGAGTCGATACGATAGCAAAGTAACAAAAAAAACGCTCTAATTTTCATTAGAGCGTTTTTAAGTAAAAGCTGAAAGTGCAAACGCACGGTTTTGTGACCCATAGGGGAATCGAACCCCTGTTTCAACCGTGAAAGGGTCGTGTCCTAACCGCTAGACGAATGGGCCGACTGGTCTCCTACTTCGCGCGTTTTTCTTACACTTTCTTTCACTTTTTGATTCCTCGTTGCGGAATCGTGGTGCAAATATGCACGGTTGATTTTTTAAAAGCAAGCAATTTTGTGAAGTTTTTTTTAACTTTTTTCTAAAATCCTAAATTACAAATACTTAACTCTGAAAATAATTTTATAAAATTTTCACGGTAGTTATTTCATGCTTCCTTTTTAACTTTGAATACCTATTTTCTAGCAACCTAACCGGCCAAACCATGAAAGGATTTTTTTTAGTGTGCCTGCTATTTCTAATAAAACTATCCGCCATCGCCCAAATTCTTTCGCCAGAAGCCTTCCTCGGGCAAAGCTTTGAAAACAATTTCGCCTACCATCATCAAATTTTGGCCTATTTCGAATACATGGCACAGCGCAACCCTAAAAATATAAAGCACATCACCTACGGTAAAACGTCAGAAGGCAGACCACTCATGATCTCTATTATCTCTTCCGAGAAAAATATGCAACAATTGGAAAGCATCAGATTGGCACATCTAGAAAATATAAGTACTCCCAAATCCAATTCTTTGCCACCCATAAAAACACCTATTGTTTGGCTCAGCTATAACGTACATGGCAACGAAGCATCTTCTTCTAATACCAGCATGAAAATGATCTTCGAATTAACAAACTCGGAAAATACAACCACAAAAAACATTTTAGAAAACACTATAGTAATTATAGACCCTTGCCTGAACCCAGATGGCTATAACCGATATACTAACTGGTACAATCAGATTCATCATCAAACCCCAAATTTGGATATAAACAGCTTGGAACATCAGGAACCTTGGCCCAGTGGTCGGTTCAATCATTATCTTTTTGACTTAAACCGCGATTGGGCTTGGCAAACTCAAAGCGAAACAAAAGCACGAATTGCCATTTACAACCAATGGATGCCTCATGTTCATGCAGACTTTCATGAAATGTCGTATAAGCGTAGCTACTACTTCCCACCTGCTGCCAGACCATATCATCTTAGTATTACTGATTGGCAAAAAGATTTCAATATTAAAGTGGGTAAAAAATGCAGTGAAGCATTCAATAAAAAAGGATGGACCTATTTCACCAAAACAGACTACGATTTGTTTTACCCAAGCTATGGCGATACATGGCCGACCTTTAACGGTGCTATCGGGATGACCTTTGAACAGGCAGGCGGAGGTACTGCGGGATTGGCCATCACCAGACAATCAGAAAACGATACACTTACGCTCTCGGATAGGATTGAGCACCATTTCACAACAGGTATGGCTACCTTAGAAACGGTAGTTGAAAATAAAAAAGCATTAATCGAAGGTTATAAAAACTTCCATAAAGCGAAAGATATCCATGCAACAGCCGAATTTCAAACCTTTATAATAAAAGCCAACGGAAGCCCAAACCACCTGAACGAAGCGATTGATTTTCTTAATCGGCAAGATATAAAGTGGGGTACCATTGCCCAATCAACCTCGATAAAGGGCACGTCCTTTTCTTCTGGGAAACCTGTACATATACCCATAGACTCTAATGATGTGCTCATTGGTGTCAATCAACCTAAGTCCAAACTTTTAAAAGTGTTGCTTGAACCCAATCCAGTACTGGAAGACTCGGTCACTTATGATATGACCAGCTGGGGACTCTCTTTTATTCTGGGATTAGAAATTATTGGCACCAAAGAAACTTTGGATTTAAAAGCAAAAAAATCACATATCACGAAAAACGCCATTCCCCCTACCACCCCTTATGCATATCTTGTACGTTGGGATAGTTTCAACTCGGCTCAGTTTTTAGCCGACCTATTAAAACAGGGAATATTTGTACAAACCTCCAACTCTAACTTGACTTTAAACGATATCAATTTAGAAAAAGGAAGCTTAGTAATCACCAGAAAAGGCAATTCAGCAAAAGACTTTGAACAAACCATTTTCCAGATCGCCGAAAAGTTAAATATTCGACTTTATCCAACTTCAACTGGACTCCTAACAGGTGGAATTGACTTGGGGCATGATACTATTCTCCGAATTCCGGCACCAAAGATCGCAGTACTTGCAGGGCCACAAGTTACACCAACTGCTTATGGTGAAGTTTGGTTCTTTCTGGAAAACGAGCTAAAATACCCCTTCACAACTTTGGACTTGAAAAGTTTAAAGGATATTAAGCTCCAAAATTACAACACCCTAATATTACCCAACGGAACCTATACATTCGATGAAAGTGAATTCAATAAGATTCATGAATGGATCCAAAACGGCGGCAAACTCATTGTCTTGGAAAACACCACCAAATTATTTAGCAATAAGTCCGAATTCGGATTAAATAAAAAATTGAGTCTAAACGAAAAACAGGCCAGTCGACTTAACAAATTCGAAAACCAGCTTCGGGAAGAAACCAGCAACACTACACCAGGCAGCATGTACCAAGTGGACTTCGACAACTCACACCCCTTATCTATGGGCTGTTCTGAGCATTATTATGCACTCATTACCGAGAGCTATAACTACGAATACCTTTCCGACGGATGGAATGTAGGGTATTTAGGTACAAACAATTACAAAGCAGGGTTTGTTGGTTTTAAACTCAAAGAACAATTAAAAAACACACTGATCTTTGGAGCTGAAGACATAGGTAAGGGGCAGGTCTATTACCTCAATAACAATCCACTTTTTAGGGCCATGTTTTATAAAGGCAAAATTTTATTCAGTAATGCCTTGTTTAGATAATACTATTCGAAATATTGAATCGCAAATTTATAGCCCAGCAACCCCAAGCCAGTGATCATTCCTTTACATCGACTGGTAAGGTAGCTATGGTGTCTAAAATGCTCTCTTGCATGTATATTTGAAATATGTACTTCCACTGCTGGAGTTTTTACAGAAGACAACGCATCTGCCAAGGCTACAGAACTATGCGAGTAACCTCCCGCATTGATGACAATACCGTCGAAGTCGAACCCAATTTCATGAATTTTATCAATCATTGCTCCTTCATGATTCGATTGGAAATAGTGTAGATCCATTTGTGGGAACTCCTTTTTCAAATCTTCAAAATAGTCTTCAAATGACTGATTACCATAAATGCCCGGCTCACGTTTTCCGAGCAGATTGAGATTAGGGCCGTTGATGATAATTATTTTTTTCATGAGAACATTATTATAAGTACAACAAGTGTCTTAGTTTTGACAATGGACCGTTTCCAGTTATTAAACCATTAACCAATCATGTGGCAAAGCTACATTAAACATTTTAAAAACTATCTCTTACTAGAACGATCATTCTCCTCCAATTCTATAATGGCTTACATTAGAGATATTGAAAAATTATCCGAATACGTCTCCCTAGCGTACCCCAAACTAGCAGCTCCACAAGTAGAGGAAATACACCTTTCAAATTTCCTAAAGTACTTATCAGAACTAGGGTTGTCGCCACAGTCTCAATCCAGAATACTTTCAGGAATCAAGGCGTTTTTTAAATACTTATTATTGGAAAACGAAATAAGCCAAGACCCCACCGAATTAGTAGAAGGCCCAAGACTCCCCAGAAAATTACCGGATGTACTGGATGTTCACGAAATAGAAGCACTAATAGAGGCCATCGACCATTCCACACCCGAAGGAACCAGGAATCGAGCTATTGTGGAAGTTTTATACAGTTGTGGGTTGCGCGTTTCAGAATTAGTGGCTCTCCAAATCACGGATTGCCACTTTAAGACAGGGTTTATACAGGTAATAGGAAAAGGCAGCAAGGCCAGACTAGTACCCATCGGCCAAGATGCCATTAAGTATGCTACTATTTATTTAACTGAAATAAGGAAGGAACTCAATATAAAGCCTGATAGCGAAAACTATTTATTTCTTAATAAACGGGGCTCTTCCCTATCCAGAGTGATGATATTTATTATCATTAAAGACCTTGCAGAAAAAGCGGGTCTTAATAAAAATGTGAGCCCACACACCTTCCGGCATTCCTTTGCAACTCACTTAATAGAAGGTGGTGCCAGCTTACGGGCTGTACAAGAAATGCTTGGTCACGAATCCATTTCGACCACAGAAATCTATACCCATTTGGACCGGGACTATCTCAAACAAATCATCACAGAATTTCACCCAAGAGGCTAGTTCGCTTCCACCTCCCGCAGCAAGGAATCCAGCTTTAACGAATCCGAGTCCGGTATAGCACCCGGCAAGGCTCTTTCTAGTTGTTTCTTCTTATTCCATGGCGCAGTAGTCCTTTGAGCCATATCGTAACTGATATAGACAAAACTGGAAACAAACAATATAAAAACAACTATAAAAATCTTCCGATTCAAATTACCCTTTTTCATAAATCATTTTTCACTACGCACCATTTTAGGTGTTGTATACAATTTCAAACTACCCACTCCGCGAGAAATTTCGTTCCAAGCCAAGTCGTCGAACTCAATGACCGCTATGCCGGCTTTTTTCATGGATCCAACGTTTTGGCCACAAAGATAATCCACAAAATAACTAATATCAGGATTATGCCCCACTACCATTGCCGTGGCATATTTTTCATCCATTTGGTTAACAATATTTAAATAGGCTAATGGCCCGCCATCATAAAGTTTCTGGTGGTAACTAATTGAAACAAGGTTCAGGCTTTTATTGATAATATCAGCGGTTTGTGCGGCCCGAGGTGCTTTGCTCGTAGCAATAAATTCGGGCAGATAGCTACTACCTGCAAGCCAATCCCCCATGAGCTCCGATTCCGAGAGCCCCTTTTCAATTAATTTACGGTCAAAATCTTTTCCATAAAATCCTGGCTCTTCGGCATTGGCATGCCGCACTAAAACAATTCTCTTTTTCATTGGATTATAATTTTGAAGTACTTTAGAGCCTGTTTAAATTTTAATGATAGAATTGTTTATAGCTTATTTTTTGTGCGAACCGCACTTAAAAGTTTAACGCTGGTAGAGCCCAAAAATAGCATAAACAAACTTTTGGTTAATTTTTAAACAGTCTATTAATTATCAATAAATTAAAAATATAATCAAAAAAAGAAAATTTCATTCCAATTAACCATACCACGATTGTTTTTTTTAAGTGGGCTTTTTATAAGAAACAGAAATTAGCTATCTGCTAGAAGATCGTGTTTAGGTAGCATTTGACGGCCGATAGCCATCCTAAAAAAGTCGTGTTAAAATAAAATCTTCTGGAAAACATCCCTGCAAATGAACATAGCTATTGTAGCTTCCAATAGCAAAGCATTTTAAATCTGCTATTTACCATTTTAATTCCCTTCCTATATAGGCCAAAACGATCCATAAATATATTCACTAAAAGACTAGAAAATTCAAAGCTATACAAAGAATTAATAAAATTCATATGGTATATTTACCAAGTAAGCAATTGCCTTCTCGATTTTTATAACATTTAATGAACTTCTAAATTTCCAACCTATGGGACTTACTTTAATTTTGGGCGTGGTTGTAGTTATTGCAATGGTACTCATGTATATGGGTATCAAAAAGGGTAATAAATCCCTCAAAATCACATCTTCGGTTTTATTTATAGCATTATTTTTTACAGTTTTGGCAATAATTTATGCCGTCCAAAACACGATGTAGGTTGGATTTGAATAAAACTGGATATTGGGAAAAACAGTACAAAAAATCCGATATTATGCCTCTAATATTTTGAATTAAACAAAGCGAATATTCAAGGTATTCTTTCAACTGATAGTACTTTATCTCAAATGGTTTGGTAAGACGACTTTTGTTCCCATAGCCCAGACCCTATCCCCACTGGTTTACAGGTAACTTGTGTTTTCAAAAACCGGTAGCCAGCAATAAGCCCGAAAATCGTTTTGGGGAAGAATTCACCAACCATAGGCTGACGAAACTAGCAAACACTTCGAGATAACACATTATAAATCAACTTCTTTATAGGAAATAATGAAATGATATTCCCCTAACAAATGCACCTTGAAACACCTTTACGATGCACGTTTACATCCTATTTTTAGAAACTACTAAACAAAGACGTACTACTTCAAAAAATAGGATAGATCTACAATACAGGAATCGGGTTAACCCTAACATTTTGTATCAAACAGTACACCTTGCACCAGCACTGGAATATTTGGTAGCCCAATCAGAAACTCCCAAAGCCAATTTTAACCGCTTAATACACAAAACCCCCATTTCAACCAAATTTTAGATTAATATAGATTATTAAATACCTAATTTTGTTTTCAATAGAATAATAAAAAATTACAATTTATAAAACTGATTTATGTTACAGTTCCTAAAATATGTACTGGCGACCATCATAGGAATCGCTCTTTTCGCAACCCTTTCATTGGTAATTCTAATCGGAATTGGTAGTGCCGTTTCTTCGGATGAAAAGGTAACTATTGATGAGAAAACACTTTTGAAACTTGATCTGAATCAACCGATTAGAGAGGTAGGGGTCGAAAACCCGTTTGCTGAAATTGGCGGTCCCTTTGGCAACAATGAAAATGTTGTAGGGTTAAAAGATATTATCGCAGCATTAAAAGGTGCGCAAAATGATGATAAAATTAAAGGAATATACCTGAAAACAGAAGGCCCACAAGCGGGTTGGGCTACCTTGGAAGAGATAAGAAACCAACTTATTGCCTTCAAGAAATCCGGAAAATTCATAGTAACCTACGGAGAGTCTTATTCAGAAAAAGGTTATTACCTCGCTTCTGTTGCCAATAAAATATACCTTAATCCTGCTGGTGGCTTGGAATGGAATGGCCTTTCAGTAGAATACAGCTTTTTAAAGGGCACTTTTGATAAATTAGATATTAAACCGATTGTTTTTCGGGTAGGAGAATTTAAAAGTGCGATTGAAATGTTTTCACGTTCCGACATGAGCGAAGCAAGCAAAAAACAATCTCTGGAACTGATTACGGCTATTAATAATAATTTTCTAAACAATGTTTCAACCGCTCGTGAAATTCCTGTTGAAAAACTTAAAAACTTAGCCGACTCACTGAGTATCGACAACCCACAAGCAGCATTAGCCAACAAATTAATTACAAATATTGGCTACTGGGACCAGTTTGAAGCCATGCTGAAAAAGGATCTAAAAGTGGACGACAAAAAGAAAATTTCTTTCGTAGGGGTGGAGAAATATTTAAAAAGCGGCGGTCAGGAAAAAGAAGGAGATTTTAATACAAGAATTGGGGTGCTTATTGCGGAAGGAGAAATTACCTCTGGAGACGGGTCGGACGAAAGCATCGGCTCTGACAAATTCATCAGCGAGCTAAAAAAGGTTCGCGACGATGATAAAATCAAGGCGGTAGTCATTCGAATCAATTCACCAGGTGGTAGTGCACTTGCTTCTGATGTGATGTGGCGCGAAATTAAACTTACGGCCAAAAAGAAACCTGTAATTGCATCCATGTCCGATGTGGCTGCATCTGGTGGATACTATATGGCCATGGGCTGTGATACCATCGTGGCCCAACCCAACACCATCACGGGTTCTATTGGGATTTTTGGATTAATATTCAATGTAAAAGATTTTATGGGCAACAAACTGGGTGTAACCTTCGACGGAGTGGGTACCAACGCACATTCCGACTGGCCCACAGCTACTAGAGATATGTCTCAATTCGAAAAAGATATGATTCAAAAAAGCGTTAATGAAGGCTATGAAACTTTTACCAAAAAGGCAGCAGAAGGCAGAAAGATGCCCATAGAAAAATTAAAGTCATTAGCGCAGGGCCGGGTGTGGTCTGGGGTGGAAGCAAAACAGAATGGCTTGGTGGATGTACTAGGGAGCGTGGATGATGCCATTACAATTGCTGCAAAAGCCGCTAAACTTGAAAAAGGCGATTATCGTGTGAGATACTACCCTGAAAAGAAAAAGCCTTTTGATGAGCTAATAGCAAAAGTAATGGGTGATAAAGAAAGTAAAGTATTGGACAGTCACCTAGGAGAATTTGCTACTTATGCCAAACTATTTAAAAAGTTAACCAACATGGGTGGAGTACAAACCAGATTACCATTTGAAATGACTATCGAATAATATCCGTTAGGATTCTAATAAATTCAATTTAAAACACAAAAAAGCACCGAAATCAAATTCGGTGCTTTTTTGTGTTTACTCCATTTTTAAATACCGTTTTGAACATTTCTCGAAACAATATTATGTAAATGTTACCAAACACATCCTTTTCGTAATATTGCAACCATCCAACTTTACTTCTATTTGTAAATAAAATTTAACTATATACAAACACAATCATTACCAAAAAACATAAATATTAAAATAATACAAATTTATAAGAATATAGATACACGCATACTATTGTTATCTTTCCACCCAATGATTGTACTTTATATATATCTATATAATTATTCAAATATTAGGCTGCGTATAAAAAAGAACTTTCAAAGGTATAAATCCTGCCTATTGACTTTAATAGCTATCCAGGACTAAGTTTGCAGTGTCGAAAGGGAAAACATAATCATGTAATCACCCTTTCCAGTATAAATTAGAAAAGTACAAATCACTTAATACAAAAATCATGAAAAAGATCATTTTCACTCTTGCAATTTTAATTGGTTTAACTGCTAGCAATTTCTCTATCGCAGGTGACCGTAACGACAACGCCTCTGCTACTGTAGAGCTTTCCACTTTGGGTGGATTGAAATTTAGACTTTACGTTGCTTCCGTAGAAAGCAAATCATCCATTGTAATAAAAGACAACTTTGGTGAGATATTGTATAGCGCAAACCTTCCAAAATCGGAAAACTATACGAAAGTATTTGACTTTTCAACATTGAGAGACGGCAATTACGTATTTGTAATTAACAATGGTGATCAAAAAACCGAAAAGCCTATTTCAATCGAAACTCAAACTACACGGGTAGTAGTAGCTTCTCGTTAAGTATTGACAACGTACATCAAAAAGGCCATTTCTTATCCCAAGAAATGGCCTTTTTGATGTTTCACGATTGAAATCTATATTATTCGATTTACTGCCTATTTCAATATTTATATCAATAGGCTTAACTCCTATCCAACTCCTCACGCACTACCAGCACGGCGTGCTTCTTGGGGGCAATGGCCACCCCATCCAGTTTGGCATAAGCCTTGGTAAACTCTGCTCCAAAATACAATATAATAGAGGAGTAATACACCCAAGTCAGCAAAATAATAATGGAGGCAGATGCACCGTATGTCGCTCCCAAATTCGACTTGCCTAGGTAAAAACTGATGATAAACTTACCTAATAAGAATAAAACAGCGGTAAAACCAGCACCCACTAAAGATTCCTTCCAACGCAAAATCCCATCTGGTAAAACTTTAAAAATGACCGTAAACAGTAGCGTAATTACAGTCAACACCATGGCTATATTAACAATATAGAAGAAAACCACCGACGCTTCTGAAAAATAGCGCTCCAATTGGTGCCCTAATAATTCCACCAGTGTATTTGCTCCCAAAGATACAATCAGTAAAAAACCAAGTGTTAGGATTAAGGAAAATGATAAAAGTCTATTTTTGATATACTGTAACCACCCTGCCTTAGGTTTGGATTTGATAGACCATATATAATTAATAGAATCCTGCATTTCTGCGAACACTCCAGTAGCACCAATAAGTAAGGTAGCTATCCCAATTGCCGCTGCTACACCGGACTTATTGGAAATTTGAGCATTCTGAATAATTTCTTGTAGCTGATCCGTAGCAGCAGGCCCTACCAAGCCCTGTAATTGCCCAAAAATTTCCCCTTGTATAGTACTTTTTTCCATAAATATGCTCAGCGTGGAAATTAGAACAAGTATCATTGGTGCCAAAGAAAAGATCGTATAATAGGAAAGTGCCGCACTGAGTTTCAGCCCTTTATCATTCATAAACTCCGTAAACGATTCTGAAACGAGTGAAAAGAAAATCTTTAAATATTTCATTTGAAATTAAAAGGTTAATTACTTAATAATCCATATTACGAGTGCAACTAACAGGTTCATCGAATACCATGCCAGTTTAGAGAGGTAAAGGCTCAATATAATAAATGAAATGTATAATCTGGAATTAAGTATTTTATAATTTAAAAAGCCATTCCGACAAACTGTAAACTTATCAAAATAAGTACCAATTCACAGTGGAACATATTAGCATTAGTTAACATTACATCACTAAATAATTCGAGTAATTAGTAGCTAGGACTAGTAAAAATACGGCTGATAAAAGGGTGTTTTTCACGTTAAAACAAGTATTATAAAATTCTAATTTTGAGTTTCACTAACCATCAAAACAGAATCCACCATGCCTTTCCTTCTCCAAGACTCCAACACCTTTATAGGTCCTGATCCAGCTCATGTTGTTACCAAAAAAGAGTATTTGAAATGGCGAAACAAACATTTCAAAAGAGCCAATAAAGTGAAGCAAACCAAACTAGTAGACTTCAAATCAGATGCTACCTTTGTGGATTTCAATAAAAATGATCTATTAAATATCCTTCCAAATGCACCTTCCACAGAGGATTACTTAGGCCTACTTTTTAATTGCACAATAATTAAGGGCAACTATTGCAATTTGACTATTTTGGCAAGTCATTCCGAGGCAAGTCATTCCGAGACTTTACAATTTACCCATAAGGAAATTATTGATCATAAAAATACCTCTTGGATCAATGAGTATCATTGTGAAAACTACCGAAATAGAATTCGGCAGCTACGCAGATGTAACGAAGGAGAATATGGCAAAAGGGAAACTACGGGAGTTTACCATCTGGCCTCAGAGACTATCACTATGTTGAAAGAAATACCAGGAGATATTGTCCGTTTCACTTTTATTATGGATAAAAAAAAATCAACCGTTTTAATTTCGGGCGAGGGATTTGATTTATTTGACGACCTTAACAATCTCCGTATGTTCGACCCTGTTCTCTATGATCATGGAACAAGTTGCTGCTCTATAGAACAATAGTACAATGTTATACCTCCATCTATCAGCCCTATCCATTTGCTTTGCGGTAGCCCTATACTACCGCAAAGCTTTGAATGGCGATTTAAAGCCAATATTTTGGCTGCTCATACTTTCGGTAATAACCGAAGCTATTGGAGCGTATTACTTGCTCATGGGAGAAAGAGTGGTAAATAATAAGATATTTCATATTTACCAACCTCTCGAATACATTGCCTTAGCTTTATTTTTTATAAATGTCGTTGAAAATCATAAATTCAAACAAATAATTAGAATTTCGATACCGATCGTCACCTTGGCGCATATCCTCAATTCGGTGTACTTTCAGAATCTCAACCAGCCCCCTTCCAATGGCTTTCTGTTAACCTCCTTTTTTGTTTGTATCTGGTCGATGCTTTTTTATTATTCCATTCTCACCATTGAAACAGAAAAGAAAATTTGGCGAAATAGCAATTTTATAATGGGTACAGGAATTTTATTCTTTTATGCAGGAGCATTTTTTGTGATGGGCTTAATCCAAATAGTTTCCCAATATGATATAGCTTTAGGCAAAAGATTATTTAATATCAACCACGTATTGAATATTTTAATGTACAGCCTTTTCACTTACGGAATAATATGCAAAGCCAAATATCCACAGTAACATTCATTATCATTGCAGGCACCTGCATTGTGCTTGTACTATTGCTATTTATCAGCGTGTTTATTATTGTTTTTCAACGCCGTCAGATCCAGTTTAAACAAGAAAAGTCCCTCTTAAAATCAAACTTCGAAAAAGAAATCCTGCACTCACAATTAGAAGTTCAGAACCTCACGATGCAACAAATTGGGGCCGAACTTCATGACAATATTGGACAGATCCTGTCCGTTGCAAAAATTAATCTAAACCAGTTAGAAGCGCATGCTCACCACCCAGAAAGAGCGGAATACATCTTACAAGCGAATGAATTGGTGGGACAAGCCATCATTGAATTAAGAGCTGCTACCAAAAGCTTGGATGGGGATTTTATAAAACAATTTGGTTTAATACCTAGTATCGAGAATGAACTGGAACGCATTTCCAAAACGAAACAGTTTAGTACCCACCTCGCTCTGGAAGGCCCCACTTGTACACTCGGTTTCAATACAGAAATTGTCCTTTTCCGTATTTTTCAAGAATTTATAAATAATACTATCAAACATTCCAAAGCTCATCATATCCATGTAAAAGTCACCTATTCGACCTCACAATGTAAATTAACTTTTTGGGATGATGGTATCGGATTCAATATACCCTCCTTAGAGGAGACTGATATACAGGGTGCTGGGGCTGGTCTTCGGAATATAACCAGACGAAGCAGGTTGATAGATGCCCACTGCGAAATTAAGTCACAGCCAGGATTAGGAACGACGCTAATCCTTACCGTTCAAACACCCAACGTTTATACTACTCCAATGAGCTAATACCTTTTAATTATTATTTCTATGAGCCTTTCATTTATAGGTGGTTAATTGCTATTTTTACTCAAAATACAATAAACCCAACCCACCTATCATGAAGACAAAAGTAGCCATTGTCGACGATCATGTCTTAATGGCAAAAGCACTTTCTAAGCTTGTACAGTCTTATGACAACTATGAAGTTGTATATGAAGTGCACAACGGAGTTCAACTTCAAGAACGCATTTCTCTGAATATGGTACCTGAAATAATACTACTGGATGTAAGTATGCCCATCATGGACGGATACCAAACTTCCCTGTGGCTCAGAAACAACCATCCTAAAATCTTGACACTTGCGCTCTCTATGAATGATAAAGACGAAGCAATTATTAAAATGCTTCGAAATGGCGTTAAAGGCTATTTGTTAAAAGATTGCAAACCCAACGAACTCAAGAATGCCCTTGACGCTTTGATTTCAAAAGGATTTTATTATACCGAATTTGTTACAAGTCAGTTGATTAAAAGCCTAAATCAGGAAACCCACATGGATCCGGTAACAAAATTGGGTCTAAATGAACGCGAAATCCAATTTATAAAGCTGTCGTGTAGTGACAAAACCTATACAGAAATTGCCGATGTTATGTGTGTGAGTCCTCGAACAGTAGATGGCTACCGTGAATCTGTTTTCCAAAAAATGAATGTCAAAACAAGGGTAGCCATGGTCATGCAGGCCATTCATTTAAAAATAGTAGAACTACCCAGCTAAGCCATAAATTACAGCAATAACCCTGCTATTGTAGCAGACATGTAAGAAGCAAGTGTCCCTGCTATTAACG
>CAXBLH010000070.1:0-16475 GCA_963976315.1 uncultured Dyadobacter sp. | reverse complement strand
GCTATGGTACGGATGGTGGTTAACTTGTCTGTTTTTTCATTGAATTTGGCCGAAAATACGCCAAAGCCAAAGTCCATTAGTTTGTCGATCCCTTTGGGCCAGAATGAAAAGAAGGTAGTACGATCATCCTCTTCTTGTTGACCCTCTCCACCTGCAACTTCAAGATCCACATTTTGTGGAGGGAAGATTTTAAATCTTAGCTCCGCCCAATCTTGGTATTTACCAACTTTTTGAATCGTTTGGTCAAGCCTAATCAGTAATAACTCGCCGTCTTCATCAAGTCGAAAATCGAATTTGTCGCTAATATCATCTTCAAGATTATAGCCGTATTCGTTGAGTAGTTTGTTTTTATCAATCGTAAAGTCACGCATCACTTCAAATGCGCGTTCTCCCAGTTCACTACGTAGTTTGAGCAATGCCGCTAGCTTGTGTTCACAGAGTGGCACCCATAGTTCTTGGTTACAAGAACAAGCGGTTTGAAGTTTGCGAGTACCTTTTATTCTTGTAAATGAAAGGTC
The DNA here is from genome assembly GCA_963976315.1 of uncultured Dyadobacter sp. Taxonomy (GTDB): domain Bacteria; phylum Bacteroidota; class Bacteroidia; order Cytophagales; family Spirosomataceae; genus Dyadobacter. Next base: position 15,957 of record CAXBLH010000070.1, on the reverse strand, counting down.
ATATACCTTTTCATTAACTTCTACAGAGCATTCTGAGTGGCCATCCTTGGCCACTTTAACTTCAACATTCGTAATTTGATCACGGCTTTTCCATGTATCATCTAACACTAAACTTCGTAATTGATATTCCTTCAAATCTTGAAGTTCAACCACGGTATCCTGCATCTCGTAAACGACTTGTTTGATGATAGGCATTTTATCCAAAATGTATAAAATACTTGCCACCCTATGTTTACAAAGTCCGTTGCTGGTGTCCGAACAGGTACATTCTGCTGAGATTTGTGGAGATAGAAAGTCCTTGATATGAATATGAAAATGTTGAATAGAGTAGTCGCTTTTGACTTTAAACTCTGCATCACCATTCCCTAGGTACTCCAGTTTAGAAACTTTTAATGCCCCACTACTATATATTGATCGTCCCCGTGACAGCCGATCTTTATCCGCCCGCCGTATAAGGAAGTCCGACAGTTTTTCCTTCTTTTCGTTTTCCATTAACACAGTTGCCTTTAAAAAATGCAAAAGTACGGCTTGTTTCTGTTTTTTAGAAATTAGTGAGGATATTATACGCCAAAAATGTCAAATTTAGGCTCATAGACACTATAAGAACCAATAAATAATTCTAATAAATTAAATAGAATGATGGATGACACTTGTATAAATCCAATTTTTTCTTATTCTTTTAAGAAATATAAGGCTGATTGGCTTTGCCAAGATATCCCAAGGACTGGCTGTTTTGGATACAGCTGGTAATTTCGTTTCCAAAATTTGGATACAGCAAATGAGAAGATAGCGAGGGCACTGGCAGCCATTTTATTTCCAAGGCAGTAGTTTCGCTCGGATTGAGTTCAGGTATACCTGAAACTATTACTGCTTTGAAAACCGTATGATGAGTTTCTTTTTTTATCTCATTCCAAATCACATCTCCACAAATCATTAAATCTCCCACGCTCACTACAATTCCTAGTTCTTCTTGGAGCTCTCGTTTCAATGCTTCTGTCAAATCTTCTCCGGGGTCCGGGTTTCCTCCTGGGAGTGCAAATACATTGGTGGACTGATAGTTATACCTTAGTGTGAGTACGCAGTCATCCTTAATAATGACTGCTGATGGCCTTACTTTCATAAAAATAGAATATTGAATGGTATAATTAGTCGATAACCATGGTTTCGATGAGTAACATGAAAATATGTATCACCTTGATATGGATTTCCTGAATGCGGTCGGCATATCCAAAATGTGGTACTAGGATTTCAACGTCGGCTTGTCCGGCTAGTTGCCCTCCATCTTTCCCTGACAGTATGATTACTTTCATTCCTTTGGCTTTTGCGGCCTGTACTGCATTGATTATGTTTTTAGAATTGCCGCTGGTGCTTAACCCAAGAAACACATCTCCTTCTTGTCCAAGTCCTTCAATAAACCGTGAAAATATAAAATCGAAACCATAGTCATTGCCAACGCAGCTTATATGGCTTACGTCTGAAATTGCAATGGCGGGTAGAGCCCTCCGGTTACTGCGGTATCTCCCAGTTAATTCTTCTGCAAAGTGCATGGCATCGCAATGAGACCCTCCGTTACCAGCCGAAATTATTTTCCCATTATTTTGAATCGCAGAAGCCATTAGCTGGGCAGCGGCTTCGATATTTGCAATATTGTTAGTATCGGATAAAAATGAATTCAATACAACTTGTGCCTCATTGAGTTCATTCTGGATAAGTTCTTGATAGGTCATTTGATTTTGTAATTAATTTTTTGTGGCTTTGAGTACATGCGTTTTTCTTCCAGGGCCTTTTTGACGTGTTACTGTAAACCCTGCTTGAGCCAATGCTCTTTTTACAATCCCTTTGGAAGAATATGTAACTAATACGCCGCCCGTGTTTGTATGGGCTGCAATTTTAGAAAAAATTTCAGATGTCCAAAGCTCTGGCTGGGCTCTCGGGTCAAAAGCATCATAAAATATAACATCAAAGCATTGTGTGATTTTCAAATCTTCCAGCTTAGCCTTTTCCTTTTGGAAGCAAAAATAGGGAGATAGTGGAATACTTTCAGACCAAGGACAGGTGTGAAGTTCCATCAATCCGGTTTTTTGAGCAAGTATTTCATAATTCAAAGTCGCAGCAATTTCTGGTGAAATAGGAAAGGCTTCCACTGTGGTATAATTGATCTTAATTTTAAGCTCATCGGCAAGTTTCCAAGATAATAACGCATTAAGCCCTGTCCCAAACCCCATTTCAAAAATAGAAATTGTGGTAAGGTCGTTAATAAAAGACTTAATGCCTAGATTGATATAGATATGGATTGACTCTACCAGTGCCCCTTGTAGGGAATGGTACTGTTGATTGAATAAGGGGCTTACGAGTGAATGTGATCCGTCTTCGGTAATAATTGGGCCTTCCAAGGTGCTAAAAATATGATTTGCCTTAAAAATACTTAAATCATTCGTTTCAGCGTAAGTCGAGTAAAAAAAATATCTCCTTTGCGTTTTACCAGTAAGTCAATATTTCGACCATCACCGCGTTGCATCAATTTGTAAATCTCACTGATATTAATGTCAGATGCAGCATGATCGTCTATAAAAAGTAATTGATCGCCTTCTAATAGTCCGGCTCTCGATGCGGGAGAATTTTCGGTAACACGGTTAACAAAATAATTCCTAAGGCTTGATCCTTCTGCAATTACCTCCATTCCACTCATGTCGTGTTCAAACTTTTCCTTCATTCTACTTTTTATAGGCTTCAGTACCATGTAGCCCTCTTTGTAGTTCATGGTAACCTTAAATCTTCTTAATAGTTCACAGCCTATGTTACCTTGTCTTTCATAATTGGAAGGGAGTTTTGATGAAAAGCCAGTGCTGTCTGGAAAGGATGCCACAATATTATCTAATTCAAATTTGCCAAACTTTAAGCGTTCCACCCTCCCTAAATTTCCGTTTATAACTCCGTTTAAGCCCCTACCCAGTTGCGCACGAATTACTTTTTCTGGCAGTCGTAAAGTCTCGTTTGGCGTATTATTTACCAGTAGTGCGTGGCCTGCGCCAGTGTCAATTAGTACTCGAATTGGTCTTTCTCGTCCATCAGCGAATAGGGTGACAATGTCCGTAAACGGTTTGGTGTTTTCAATCTCTACTACATATTTTTCACCTTTTGATTTTTTGTATTTATATCGATCGTGGCGCATAAGCACCAGTTCTTTGCGGGAGAAGTCGATGGTAACCACAAAATTATTGAAGATCTCGTAACCGAATATGCCATGTATGGGAACACCCACATACTCCGACAGGTGCAGGAAGTCTTCCTCCATAACCACAATGTTTTGGTGGTTAGCGCGCAACATCCCCATAGAAAGGGAGTTGTCGATTGCTACATGAGCAGCCACGGTTTTACCTTCTCCCGCACCAGCCAACTGCACCTTGCGTGTTAATTGAAGCCGGTCGGGTTTTAGAATATCGGGATCAGTTACTATGATGGAACTAACTCCTGTGTCTAGTATAAATCGGAGAGAATCCGAATTGTTAATTTTGAGATATAATAGAATGAGGTTCGAGTGGAGTTCGAAGGGTATGCGGGTACTCTTCCGGTTATTTTCTAAAAAATAACCGTATTTTTCCTCTGAGACCTGAGGCAGGTCGTCGTTTCCTAAAAGTGCCTTAAATGGAATTAAAACGAGTAGCAGTATGCATATATATTTTGACGCGTTCATAGCGACCTCCTTTCCTTTATTTTCCTAAATTTTGCTAGTAGCTTTTCAAAAACGTTATGACATGGTTAAAAGCAATCAAAAACCAGCCAATCCAAAGTAACTTATTCACAACCAATGACAATTAATGTAAAAATAACACTTTTCATCTATAATAAACACAAAAAAATCTTTAAATGTGCTAAGTATTTGCGTTTTTTTTAGTATTCACATTTAAATAAGGTATATCATGAATTTATGATAATTTTGTTGCGTCAAAAGTTGATTTAACACAATAAAAATTAATCATGCGAAAAAAAATAGTTGCCGGTAACTGGAAAATGAATAAAACCATGGATGAGGCGGTTGCACTTACCTCTGAAATTGTGAATATGGCTAAGGACGAAGTGCGGAACGACGCTCAGGTTATTTTGTGCCCTCCTGCTTTGTATCTTACTACTATTCAGAAATATATAACAGACTTGCCCAATTTTGCGATAGCTGCTCAAAATGTATCAGACAAGCTTTCTGGCGCATATACGGGTGAAATATCGGCAGTGATGTTACAGTCTATTGGTATCAAATATGTTTTAATTGGTCACAGTGAAAGACGCCAATACTTTAACGAAGACAACGCGTTATTAGCTGAAAAAGTAAATATTTCACTTGCACATGGTATTTCTCCTATCTTTTGCTGTGGAGAATCTTTAAATCAGCGTCAGAACGAAGATTATATAGGTTTTGTAAAAAATCAGTTAACTGAAAGCTTATTTCATCTGTCGGAAGAGCAACTCCTTAATATTGTGATTGCCTATGAGCCCATTTGGGCGATTGGAACCGGGATGACTGCATCTGCTGAGCAAGCTCAGGAAATGCATGCTGCTTTACGGGCTCACATTGCATCCAAATATGGTCAGGAAGTGGCCGACAATATTTCTATACTTTATGGAGGTAGTGTTTCTGCTGCGAGTGCACCTGAATTATTTCAAGCGCCAGATATTGACGGCGGCTTAGTGGGTGGAGCTTGTCTTAAATCCAGAGATTTTACAGAGATTATCAAAGCAAGATAACCGACCGATTGAAAAAATCAAAAGGGGCTGACTAGCAATTAGTCAGCCCCTTTTGATTTTTAGAGCCCTTTTAAAAATTAACCAATAGTTTGTTTATGCTATTTTTTAGCTCTACCTGCGTTAAAATTTAAACAGGCTCTTATTTTATAAAATTTTGGAAGTAAGTCATTTTATGTGCGATATACGAAATGCCTAGTCCCCAAATAATCGCACTCACCGTCATCCACATAAAAATTAAATTACGGGGTACCTTGAAAGCTACTGCTAAAAGTGGCCCAAAAATGGGTGTAAAAAGCGGAGGTGTAAGAAACGCAATTCCTATAATTCCGAAGCGTTTCCATACTTTCACCGCCATCCGGTTGGATTTTGTAAATCTTTTGGAAGGTGCCTTTCTATAATTACTGATAAAGTCCTGAACCCATTTACCTAGATAAGTAAGGGTAACCACCATCACCATCATTCCTGTTGCTGAAGCTATGGCTGTTTCTATCCAATTCAGCTTTAGGACAACGCCAGTGATGGGGCCGCCAAAAAATTTCAAGGCGCTAGCCAAGGCTACCGACAAATATTTTATTATTTCGCTTTTCATTTATTGAATTCCCTTCTGAATAATTTCTTTAGCCAGAATTCTGGTTAATTGATCTGTTTTTATATAATCCTCCAAAGTGGGAGCTTTTACATGATTTATTTTTGCCATACATTCCCCGATGAGATCTGAAATTTGTAAAAATCTGATCTGATCCTGAAGAAAAGCATCAACGGCCACTTCATTTGCGGCATTGATAACACAAGCTGCGTTTCCCCCTTTTTTTAATGCTTCAAATGCTAAACCCAAGTTTTGAAAAGTTTCCATATCTGGCTTTTCAAACGTGAGAGTTGGATAGTCCATAAAATTGAACCTAGGGAAGTCAGATTGAATACGGTTCGGATACGCTAGTGCATATTGAATCGGTAACTTCATATCTGGTAATCCCATTTGCGCTTTCATACTGCCATCCTCAAACTGTACTATCGAATGAATAATACTCTGCGGATGCACAATCACTTCTATTTGGCGAGCCTGCAGGTGGAATAACCACTTGGCTTCTATTACCTCCAGCCCCTTATTCATTAACGTGGCAGAGTCAATAGTTATTTTTGCACCCATTACCCAGTTGGGGTGTTTTAAGGCTTGTTCTTTGGTTACATTTTTTAAAAATTCCGTGCCATTACCCCTGAAAGGCCCACCAGAAGCCGTTAATACAATTTTCTCAATCGTATTTTGTTCCTCTCCAGCTAGACATTGAAATATGGCAGAATGTTCCGAATCAACGGGTAAAATTTTTACTTGGTGTTTGAATGCAAGTTCTGTTACTAACTCTCCAGCCACTACCAAAGTCTCCTTATTGGCCAGAGCGATGTCCTTACCCGCTTTTATGGCATTGATGGTTGGAATTAGACCCGCATAGCCCACCATGGCAGTCAGGACGATCGAAATGTTGTCACCTTCTACTACGTCTCCAAGCGCTTCTATACCACCCAATACTTTGATAGGTAGCCCGGCCAGCGCTGCGGAGACTTTTTGGTGTAATTCCATATTACCGATCACAACGGTTTTTGGGAGGAACTTTTCTGCCTGACGAATCAAAAGTTTATAGTTGTTTTGAGCCGTGAGTACTTCAACCGAAAATAAATGTTTGTTAGCTGCGATTACTTCTAAGGCCTGAGTTCCGATAGAGCCAGTTGAACCTAATATTGCAATACCCTTTTGTTTCATAAACTTTGATTTCTATTTTTTCTATACCAATGTTTAAATTGATTTAGAGCCTATTAAATGCAATTAATTCATCGGCAATGTTACGATCATTGGATAAGCGAGGTACCTTATTTTGTCCTCCCAGCTTACCTTTCGAACGCATATAGTCAATAAACGTATGCTTCCGTAATTTGGTTAAAGTAAGCTTTTTCAATATGTTACCCGTAATTAAATCATCATAGTAACTATTCAGTTCGGTGAGTCTTCTGTCCAAGTCCGACCGAAATGTCTGTTCGTCATTCGGCTCGGTTGCAAACTCTATGAGCCATTCGTGGTAAGGCAACTCACCGTTACTAGGACTAACCATGGGGGCTACCGTAAATTCGGTTACTTCCACTTCGGGGTGTCGTTCCATTGCATATTTTAAGGCTTTTTCTATTTCTTCACCAATCACATGTTCACCAAATGCAGAAATAAAATGTTTAATCCTGCCAGTTACAACAATGCGATAGGGGTATGTTGATACAAATTTTACAGTGTCGCCAATAGAGTATCCCCAAAGTCCTGCGTTGCTGTTAATAATAACGGCATAATTTTTACCAACCTCTACTTCGCCAATGGAGAGCCGGACGGGTTTTTCATCAAAATAATTTTCGACTGGTACAAATTCGAAGAAAATGCCAGTATTTAGTAACAGCAGCATTCCTTCTTCATATTGCGAGTCTTGATAAGCCAAAAAACCTTCGGATGCTGGATAAAGCTCAATGGAGTCAATTGGTTTTCCGATGGCCTCAAATAGTTTGGCTCGATAGGGTTCAAAGTTTACCCCTCCATATATAAATAATGAAAACTCCGGAAATACATCCTTTATCTGTTTTCCTGTTCTGGCAATAATCCTGTCAAAATACATTTGCACCCAGGGAGGAATCCCAGAAATCAAGGACATGGGTTGATGCAATGTTTCGTCAATAATTTTTTCAAGCTTTGTTTCCCAGTCCTCTATGCAATTGGTTTCGTAACTTGGAAGCTGGTTGGCTTTTAGGTAAGCAGGAACATGGTGATTGGATATACCCGAAAGCCTACCCGTCAGGATGCCGCCGGTTTTAGTCATCTCCGGACTACCTGATAAAAAAATAAGTTTATGATCCAGAAACGAGGCTTTTTTAGTTTCTGCAACATAGGATAAAATAGCATTTCTGGCTGAATCTATATGGTTTGATATCGAATCCTTTGAAATAGGAATATATTTAGTTCCAGAAGTAGTGCCAGAGGTTTTAGCGAAATACAAGGGCTTACCAGGCCATAGTATATCTGCTTCACCATTTTTGACGAGAGCGATGTACTGTTTTAAATCTTCATAATCGTGAAGGGGTACCGCTTCTTTGAAATCTTGATAGGTATGGATATCCCTAAAGAAATGGTCTTGTCCAAATTTTGTATTCTTGGCGGCTCGTACGAGCGCTTTTAACCAATATTCCTGGATTTGTTTGCTCTCTGCAATCCAGTTGCGCTGCTGGTTCACAATATAATGAGCAAGTGGTTCGCTAAGTAGTGCTTTAATTCCCATAGTAAAAACAAAGGTACACAGGTTTTGTAATAACCAAATTTACCAGAAAGCCACAAATTCAATAAAGCAAAATATTACATATTTCTAAATTTATTAAATGCCTTTGTTTGTGGGTAATTATCTGTAATTTTGCAGACTTTAAAGTTGACTTATAAAATATTAATCATATATATGGGATTGTTTGATTTTTTGACCAGTGATATTGCAATCGATTTAGGCACAGCGAATACACTGATCATCCACAAGGATACTGTTGTAGTAGATGAGCCTTCTATTATTGCAATGGACAAATCCACCGGAAAGGTTTTGGCTATTGGCCATGTTGCCATGCAAATGCATGAGAAAACCAATGAGAATATTAAAACAATTCGTCCACTAAAAGATGGAGTAATTGCTGACTTTACAGCGGCTGAAATGATGATTCGTGGTATGATCAAAATGATTGATACCGGTAGTCGCTTTTTTACGCCTTCACACCGTATGGTGGTTTGTATTCCTTCTGGCATTACGGAAGTTGAAAAACGTGCGGTGAAAGACTCCTGTGAGCATGCAGGTGCCAAAGAAGTTTATATGGTTCATGAGCCAATCGCAGCAGCAATTGGGATTGGAATTGATATTACGCAGCCGAATGGTGTTATGATTGTGGATATTGGTGGTGGTACTACCGAAATCGCCGTTATTGCATTATCTGGAATCGTTTGTGAACAGTCGGTAAGAATAGCGGGTGATGTATTTACCCGTGACATTGTGGATTATATGCGCCGTGAGCATAACCTTTTGATTGGTGAGCGCTCTGCCGAATTAATTAAAATGGCGATTGGATCTGCTTCGCCTGAATTAGAAGTTCCGTTAGAAGACTATTTAATTCGTGGTCGTGACCTAATGACAGGTATACCAAAGGAAATTAGAGTTACTTATAGTGAGATCGCCTACTCGTTAGACAAATCGATTTCTAAAATTGAAGAAGGAGTAATGAAAGCCTTGGAAATTGCACCACCGGAATTATCCGCCGATATTTTCAAAAATGGAATTTACCTGACGGGTGGGGGTGCTTTGATACATGGACTGGATCGTAGAATTGCTCAAAAAACCAAATTACCTGTTCACATTGCCGAAGATCCTTTGAAGGCAGTTGTAAAAGGTACTGGAGAGGTTTTGAAAAATTTGGAACTTTATAAGCCAGTATTAATTTCGTAGTACTAGTAATAATTACGGGTAACTTCCTTTTAGTAGGTTACCCGTTCCCGAAATTAATAGCATATGCTCCAACTCGTAGATTTCATATTTCGGAATCGATTTTTCTTAGTATTTGTGTTACTGGAGGTCGTCAGTATGTGGCTGGTGATCAGTAATAACAATTATTGGGGGGCCACTTATTTCAACACATCAAATTACTATGTAGCCAAAACCATGGCGGTTTCGACGAATGTGTCGGAATATACCAAACTAGGGGAAATAAATGAAAATCTTGCAATTGAAAATGCAAGGTTGCATGCCTTGGTTACACAATTAAGTCAAAAGTCGCCCACTAGTGCGCCCAATGGTTATGAGGCAGACTCGCTATTTGCTGAGCGGTTTTCATATACTGTGGCCAAGGTGGTTGATAACCAAACCAATAATCAGAATAACTTTATAACTATTGACAAAGGGACCGCAGATGGCATATTTCCAGGAATGGGTGTTATTTCGGCCACTGGAGTTGTTGGGAAAGTACGGGTTTGTTCCGAAAATTATGCGGTTATCACCTCGATTCTCCATTCCCAGTTTATGGTGTCTTCCAAATTAGTAAGAAGCGATGAGATTGGTTATGCAAAATGGCCAGGAAAAGATCCAAACCGGATCGAATTAATGGACGTTTCGAAGTATACTAAAATTTTGAAAGGAGATTCTGCAGTTACTTCAGATCAAAATTCGGTCTTTCCGCCAGGTATTATGGTAGGAGAGGTGGAAACGGTTGAGGTAAATCAAAATCAGACGTTTTATAATATTGTACTACGACTGGCAACGGACTTCCCAAATCTATCCTATGTATATGTTGTGAAAAATAACCAAATTGAGGAACAAGAACAACTCAAAAAAAGCCTTGAAAATCAAAAATGAATTTAAGACAAATAATACAGGCTGTTCAACTGGTGATCATATATCTGATTTTACAGATATTCTTTATGCGGAATCTCGTATTATTTAACTACGCATTCAGTTTTGTTTATATCGCCATTATACTTTTATTACCCATTGAAACAGACCGGCTTTACCTGCTTATAATTGGCTTTTTGGTGGGATTACTAGTGGATTTCTTTTCAAATACCTATGGTATTCATGCCGCAGCAACCGTACTCATCGCTTATGCGAGGCCTATATTGTTAAATTACCAGATCGAATCAAAAGGGTTAGACAGGGTGGGAATCGGTATCAGGGCACAAGGTCTTCCTGCTTTTGTGAGTTATGTTCTGCCTCTCATTTTTATTCACAATTGTGTCCTATTTTTATTAGAAATGAATAACGTAGGAATGATTTTTTACTCTACTATTAGAATCGTTGCTAGTACGGTACTCACATTTATATTTATTTTGGTTCTAGAATTATTCTCAAAAAGATAGTCTGACATTTTGTCGTTGATTATTTGCTGGCTCGATAATTGATGTACCTACATATATTTAGAAATTTAATTCCAGAAATCTAAGTTTTGGTCAATTCTGAATAAACGCCAGACTAGCCGCCAAGTATAATTTATTTATAAAATTTTATTTGGGATGGGTTTGGAGCTGTTATTAATCTTTGTAAATTCAGCATTCCTATGATAGTTGCCATGTCAGAAACACTCATTAAGAATGAACACACGGACGATACCCGATATGAGATATTCAACCGTGAATTCATGCCGCATATAGACTCCATGTACAACTTCGCCTTTCGTCTGACCATGGACGAAGACGATGCAAACGACTTGGTGCAAGATACTTACCTTAAAGCTTTCCGGTTTATAAAATCTTTTGAACAAGGTACCAATGCCAAAGCTTGGTTGTTCAGGATACTGAAAAATAGCTTTATTAATGATTACAGAAAGAAAAGTAAGGAGCCCTCTAAAGTTGATTATCAAGAGGTTGAAACCACTTATAACTCAGAGGAAGCGTCAGATACTACTTATACCGTAGACTTACGTGCAGATGCCGTTCAAGAATTGATTGGAGATGAGGTAGCCAATGCCCTTAATATACTCCCAGTGGATTTTCGTACTGTAATAATTCTTTGTGATATAGAAGGTTTCACTTACGAAGAAATGGCCAAAATTCTAGATATTCCTATTGGAACGGTTCGCTCTAGGCTCCATCGTGCTCGTAATTTATTGAAAGAGAAGTTAAGAAATTATGCCAGCACTATGGGATATGATTCTTAGACTATGAAACTTTTTAGGTAATCATTTCGGTTATAGGAATCAAGCGTGTAAAATATATTACAATTATCTTTTTATCCTATCGCGATGAGTGAGTCATTAAATACGCCTTCGGTGACAGGCGAAGTGCAACCCCAACAAATGAAGCAGAAATGCGAACATCATGCAGAGTGTTTGAAGGTTATTCAGGCAATTCTGGATGATGAAGCTACCGAGGCGGAGAAAGACCATTTTAGGGAGAATATTGACAAGTGCATTCCTTGTATTGAATCCTATAATTTGGAAAAATGTATCAAGAGTTCTTTGGCAGATAAAGTTCAGAAGAAACCTTGTCCAAAAAACATTTTGGATACCATTATTTCTAAAATAAACAGCTAATACCTGTTCTTGTGAAAGGAAAACTAATTATATTTTCTGCCCCATCTGGTTCCGGGAAAACGACCGTTGTGAGGCACTTACTCCAAAAATTTCCATCCTTATTATCTTTTTCAGTATCCGCTGCTACCCGTCAAAAGCGGGAACATGAGGTCGATGGAAAAGATTATTATTTTATTCCGAAACATGCGTTTCGTGAAAAAATTGGTCAAAATGAATTTGCTGAATGGGAAGAGGTTTATGCCGGTAATTATTACGGCACCTACAAGTCCGAAATTGAGCGAATTTGGGCATCAGGAAAACACGTTCTTTTTGATGTAGACGTAAAAGGCGGTCTTAAAATCAAAGAAACGTATAGAGATGATGCTTTGGCAATCTTTGTAAAGGTGTCCAGTGAAGATGAAATTATCCGAAGATTAAGCGGTCGCGGAACAGAAGATGAAAAATCTTTAGAAACCCGGCTTGGCAAGGTTCGGTATGAGTTGTCGTTTGAGGATAAGTTTGACATCGTGTTAATGAATGACGATCTAGAAGCAGCTTTACAAAATGCGGAAAATTTGGTTCTAAACTTTATCGGAGAAGCTGAACCAAATTAAAAAAATTATCTTTCATGAAAATCGGACTTTTTTTCGGCTCATTCAACCCCATCCATATTGGTCATTTGATAATTGCCAATACCATGGCCACCACCACCGACCTGGAACAAGTTTGGTTTATAGTGAGTCCTCAAAACCCCTTCAAAAAGAGTAAAAATCTTTTACATGAGTTCGATCGGTATGATATGGTACAACGGGCCATTGCGGATAATACACTCCTGAAAGTGAGCGATGTGGAGTTTCATATGCCAAAGCCTAGCTATACCATAGACTCTTTGGTTAGAATTCAGGAAAAATTCCCACAACATGAATTTCGCCTTATTATGGGTGAGGATAATCTTGCCCAGTTTCCCAATTGGAAAAACCATGATAAAGTGTTAGAATATACGGGGCTTTACGTATACCCAAGACCCAATGCCCCTGCTCATACATTTAAAGATCATCCCAATGTAAAGTTTGTAGAAGCACCCTTGTTGGATATTTCGGCGACCTATCTCCGTAATAATCTAAAAGCTGGTAGGTCTATAAAATACCTAGTCCCGGAGGAAGTGGACCAACTCATCAAAATCAAGAAGTTTTATTTGTAACAGAAAGGTATTAGTCCCTTCCTACCTCCCAACCTCTAAAACCCAATACCTAACTCCCGAGCTCCTTTGACCTAGTCATGCAATACTCCTTCTAGTCCTAGGGATTCAATTTTGATAATATTCTCGACGACAATACTGTCGGGGACGAAAATAAATTTCTTATCAAAGAGTTTGTTTCCCACAAAAAAGCTTACCCAATATTCATTGTATAAGTGAAACAAAGCTTCTAAAATGGGCTCAACTACCACAAATTGGCCGGGTGCTATCTCTGGAAAGGAATGTCGCAAAGTAGATGTTTTTTGATCTATGACATCGCCTGACGAACTCGTGCCATATCCTTTGGAGGTTACAAAAACGTTGCTAATTGCTTCCGCTTTTTGGTTTATCAAAATCACCTCCCATTCTGCTTCTTGAAGCGTATTGAATTTTCTTACAATGGCTACTTGTATACCCACTACAGGGTGAAAGATAATGTCTTTTTTCATGATTGGTTTTACAGATTGCGATATTCCATTTGGAATAATTCAGCCAAATTATTTTTTAATAGGTCTTTAACGTCTTCCATAATTACCTCACAGCCTAGCTCATAGGCCATTGAAGTTACGGCCTTATCCGCTATCCCGCAGGGAATTATTTTTTCGAAAAAACTAAGATCCGTATTTACATTCAAAGCAAAACCATGCATCGTTACCCAGCGACTTGCTTTTACGCCTAATGCACAAATTTTTCTAGGCTTTTTTTGCTCCAAATGGTCAAGCCAAACTCCCGTTAAGCCCTCAATACGCCCCGCTACTATTCCATAGTGTGCCAAGGTTCTGATAACAGCTTCTTCCAGAAATCGCATGTATTGGTGTATGTCCGTAAAGAAATTATCGAGATCAAGAACAGGGTATCCTACCAATTGTCCTGGGCCATGGTAGGTAATGTCTCCTCCTCTATTAATTTTATAAAACTGTGCTTCTAATTCTTTGAGTGTTACTTCATTCAATAATAAATGATCGGCTTTTCCACTTTTTCCTAACGTGAAAACATGAGGATGTTCACAAAACACCAGATGGTTTGGGGTAAGTATCTGATTTTCCTTCGCTAAATTCCTATTTTGTGTTTTGAAAGCAATCGTTTCAGCAAACAACTTTTCTTGATAATCCCACGCCTTTTGATAGTCCATATTTCCCAAGTCATGGAATTGAACTATTTGATTCTTAATATTATTCATTGTAACTGCGCATACAACTGATTACTACATCTATTATTCAGTATAGGAACAAAATATACCGTCTTGAGTTTGATTTTTAGAGTGAAAGTCAAAATAAATCTAATATAAAAAGGCGATAGCATATTACTTCTTGATGTTTATTTTAAGAATTACCCAACTTAGAGCCGCTACAAAACTATAATTCTTCTTATGAGGCGTTATAAGGCACGGCTTTGCTGCCACTTTATGGGAAAGGGATGACTGTTGCCTCCATGTTTCTTGCTTCGCTGAGCCAGGCCGTTTATTTATTTTTCGGGGTAAGTAATTGCTCGTTTCTGGTGGACAAGATATGTTTGGCAACCGTTCCTACTGGTGCAATCCAGATCCCGTTTTTCGGATCCTGCGCATATTGGATCAACTTTCTTAACATGGATATACGGGTAGTTTGATTGCCATTTTCGCCCATTTCATGCCCTGCAAGTATCAGCCACATCCCGTTCGCCTTGGCTTGTTCAATCATAGGAAGAATTTCTTCAAAATCCCTTCCGTCCATTTCCATTCCTGTCAGCTGTGCCATGTCACAAAATTCAGGGGCGTTGGGGCGGCCTGTTTTGAAAAGTTTTGCAACCACGGGTACGTAACTTTTGGTATTAACACCTCTACCGACAAACGTATTCCCACAGGGATACGCAAAAGCTTCGCATTCAACGCCTAACAATTGGAAGATCTGCGTGTTAGCTTCCGACAGCTCGTCTTGCATGGATTCCTGCGTATAGTCTTCCAGTGCTTTTGAACGTGACCAAGGAAAATTTCCGGTACAAGGGTGATTGACGGAGTGATTGGCCATTTCTTGACCGGCTGCAACGGCCTTTTTCCAGTTTTCTAGCTGAGGCTTCACAGCTGATGGAACCAAATAAAAGGTGCCTTGCACGTTGTATTCATTTAAGACAGGAATTCCAGTTGTAGCTTGGCTCGGCCTGGCATCATCGAAAGTAAGACTGATGGCGATTTGTTTGCCTTCCGGCCAGGCGAAAGAGCTTTTTTGTGCCAATCCCATTTCAATTCGAAGCAACAGTAGTCCTGTCAAGAGTAGGGTGGAGCAAATTTTAGGAAGTGTCGTGTTCATTTTGTTGCTATTTGATACTACTAATGGTATATAAATTAACGTGGATTTTTCATTTCCCCCTGTAAATAGCTAACCACGGCATCCGTAAGATCTTGGGCAGCGGCAGGCGAATAAGGAGAAACGGTGGGCTCATAACCGCCGTATTTCAGTTCTTTTTCGGTAAGTAGGTAACCCAGCCAGCCATTGGTATACCCAAAATAAAACGTATGTGGAAAAGGAGAACGGTCACGGATCTCGTTTGAGATTTCACAAAACAATTCGAGCGGAGCAGCCCAAATAGCAACTTCTTCATTGATTTTTAGAAAACGTACGGGGATTTTGACCAAAGGAACACCTGCTTTATTGGTGTAGGTATAGGCGGCCAGTTCGTCCGTCCAGTTGAGCCCGGCTTTTCTGGGTGTTTCTACATTAATTGCAGCAGATTTTAATTTAATATCAGAAGTGGTAGCGGTTAGTGCTTTGTTCGCGTCGAGTATCTTGTCGCCCAGTAACACCTGAAATTGAGCAAGATGCCCCGCACCTGGATTGGGATAAACACTATATATTGGGGCGATATTTCCAGCTGCTCCGTTGATATATAACGGGTGTACCCATGTTATATATCAACGGAGGAGCTGGAAATATCGCCCCAATATATAGTGT
>CAXBLH010000069.1:0-16758 GCA_963976315.1 uncultured Dyadobacter sp. | reverse complement strand
GTGGTATACAGGCTCAATGTCCTTTGAAAGGTAGTAATACTATCGGAACCAATAGAAACAGATGCAATTTTTAAAGTATCTAGCTGTTGTAAAGGCAATAAGTCATGGTCATTTTTGAGTATAGTTAATGCTTTTTCAGTAAGTAAACGGTTGGTAAGTTCCGCCTCTTTTGGGTTAAGGTCCGGTACCAGGTTTTTTAATTCCACTGGCTTCCAGTGATTCAGGCCGGCCCATGCTTTGGCTTCCAATACCCGTTTGCATTTGGCATCAATTTCCGCTTGAGTTATTTTGCCTTCTGCAATACTTTTTTTGATTTCAGCAATCGACTTATTTACGTCTTCGGTAAATTCAAGAATATCCATCCCTGCTTCTAAACCCATAGCATCTGCTTTTCCATCGGGAAAATACTTGACAACCCCTTTCATATTCATAGCATCCGAATAAATAAGTCCTTCATAGCCTAGGCGCTCACGTAACAAGGACGTTACAATGGGTTTTGATAAGGTAGAGGGTAAGTTTGGGGTTTTGTCATAGGCAGGGATACTTAAATGTGCTATCATAACACCTCCTAAGCCATGGTTTAGTAAGACCTTAAAAGGATAGAGTTCCAGTGAGTCCAGCCGGCCTTTTGAGAAAGGAATTAATGGCAAATCGTAATGTGAATCTACACCGGTATCGCCATGTCCTGGAAAATGTTTTGCGCTTGTCAAAAGCCCGTTATCTTGCATTCCCTTCATATAGCTCAATGCTTTTTGAGCTACCTGGTATTTATTTTCGCCAAAAGATCTAAAGCTAATTACGGGATTATTGGGGTTGTTATTGATATCCGCCACCGGTGCAAAATTGATATGTACACCCAGCCTTTTGGCCTGTCTGGCTAATTGACTTCCCATGTCGTAAATCAGGTTGTCATTCCCTTGAATCGCCCCCAGCGTCATCTGGTAGGGGTATCTTACGGTACTGTCGATGCGCATGGCGAGCCCAAATTCAGCATCCATGGCAATAAGTAAGGGTACTTTGGAAACAGCCTGAAAACGGTTCGTTAGAGTAGCTTGTGGTACTGGCCCGCCCTGAAAAAATACGATTCCTCCTACCTTATGTTCCTTGATCAATTTTTCGACATATTCAGGGTTGGTAAATTGCGTCCCGATTACGGATCGCTTGGTATCAGAAACGGCCGCCACCATAATCAATTGCGCAATTTTTTCGTCCGGAGATAATGTTGCGAAAACAGAGTCTACCCATGCTTTATTTTGATTTAAATAAGCGGGTGATGTTCTCAATTGGGCAATGGAATTTCCAATAAAGGAAATGCAAAATAGACAAAGGAGTGAAAGTTTTTTGGACATTCTGAAAGGTTGAAAAAAGTTGCTGACCAAAGTTTGGAAAACAATCTGAATATTACAATTTGCCATTACTATAACTGTGAAATTTTAATTTTATTGAAAAAACAATCCTAAAAGCAATCCTCCAATAATTACAAAATAGGCGGGTATTTTGGTGAAGTACAACAATAAAAGCGTTGCTGTAACCGTAATTAGGGACAATGGCTGGCCAGACATAGGCTCAAATAAATTAATACCCGCTGCCAGTGTGAGGCCACAGCTGGTGGCGTGGATACCTGCCAACGATGCCCGTATTGCTCGGTATTTTTTTAATTGATTCCAAAAAGGATAAACGAAAAATATAAAAAAGGTACCCGGTAGAAAAATGCCCGCTGTGGCCACTAACCCGCCTAATAATTGTCCACTGACCCCGTATTCTTTCATGGACAAACTACCTACAAAGGTGGCTATTGAAAAAACAGGGCCGGGTACTACTTGGGTAAGGGCCATTCCAGATAAAAATTCCTGATTGGTA
The DNA here is from genome assembly GCA_963976315.1 of uncultured Dyadobacter sp. Lineage (GTDB taxonomy): Bacteria > Bacteroidota > Bacteroidia > Cytophagales > Spirosomataceae > Dyadobacter. The sequence continues at coordinate 14,898 of CAXBLH010000069.1, read as the reverse complement.
AGGTAGTGCTTAAACTCAACAAATTCATTGTAAAGCATGGGAATAAGCACTTGTCCACCACCGAAAACGAGACTGCCATTTCGATAAAAGTTTTCGAATAAACGAACGGGTAATGACTGCGTGATTGTACCTACGATAGCGGCGGCTATCAATACCGAAATCCAGAATATAAGAGGTCGCCAGGCCACTTTGATAGGACTTTTCTCCATTCTCTCCAATTTTCTGAAATTCATGGAAGCTAAAAAACCACCAGCAATAATCAAAAATGGAGTCATATAAGGAGAAGGGTAGAGGTAAGCCAGCAATATGGAGGCCACCAGCATGATCCAGTCTTGCTGGTTATGAATCACTTTTTTGGCGATTTTATAGGCACCAAATAACAAAAACGCCACCGCCATCGGCCCCACAAATCGTGTGAATGAAAGAGAAATGTCGTTATTTTCTAAATAACGGATGCCTATTGCAGCCAGTGTCATGAACACCATGGCCGGAAATGACCATACCAATAAGGTTAAATAAGCAAGCGGTTGCCCCCCGATTTTAAGTCCTATTGCCGTAACAGTTTGCGTAGAACTAGGGCCCGGTAATACTTGGCATAAGGCCTGTAGTTCGAGTAATTCCTCTTCGGTAAGGTAACGGCGTTTATGTACCAGTCGCTCGATCATCATAATCAAATGCACCTGAGGGCCTCCAAATGCTGTAAATGACAGCAAAAGGATGTCCAAAAGATAAATGAGATATCTAAATCGTCGAACGGGTAGGCTCAATTTTTATTTATTTAACAATATGGTCAATTTCATGTTGCAAGGTGTGTCTTTGGTGGAATTGATACGGTTACTTCTTCAAACCTAGTTCTCGTAGCCTTTCGTCAAGGAATTCGCCGGCAGTCATATCGGTATAGATTTTTGGTTGATCGGCAGTGATACAGCTTTCCAAAGAGGTAAGACTCATATCGGCTCGTGGGTGCAGAAAAAAAGGAATGGAATAACGCGAACTTCCCATTTTTTCGATGGGTGGATTTACAACCCGGTGTATGGTTGATTTAAGTTTATGGTTCGTCAATCGATCCAACATATCACCTACATTGACTACAATTTGGTCTGGAAGTGCAGTTATGGCAATCCATTTTCCATCTCGACGTAACACTTCCAGCCCTTCTGCACTGGCTCCCATGAGCAGCGTAATTAAGTTAATATCACCGTGTGCAGCGGCGCGTACTGCTCCCGGTTCTAGTAACTCCGGATCCGTGATCGGGAAGTAATGTAATGCTCTTAAGAGGCTGTCTCCATTTTTTACTCTTGCTTCAAAAAAGTCTTCTTCCAACCCCAGGTAAATGGCGATGGCACGTAGCAAGGTTTTTCCAGTATTTTCAAAAAGGCTGTAAACGGTTAATGTCAAGTCTTTAAAGTCAGGCATATTGTCTGGAAAAACGTTAGCCGGCATGCTTCCTATTGGTTCTGGCTGCCCAACATGGTAGAACTCTTTAAGGTCAGCTACCTTAAAGCCTTTAGCCGTTTCTCTTCCTTTACTGATGTAACCTCGTTGACCGAACAGTTCTTTGAATTCAAGTTTTCGTTTTTCGGCTTCAGGTTGCACAAAGAAACGCTGTACAACATCATAAAGTTGTGTCCGTAGTTCATCCGACAAACCATGATTTTTGATAGCTACAAAGCCTATATTGGTAAAGGCTTCCCCTAAGTCGGCCACAAATTGTTTTTTCTGTGCTTCGTTTCCGTTGTTGAAGTGTGCCAAATCAAGAGAAGGCACTTCATCGAGCAATGCTTGTTCCATTTTTAATTTTTTTTACAAATTATACAACAATCTATCTTACCTGCAACTATTACTAGCGATTCCCAAAAAACTTGCTGTTTGTTTACAATATAATCAACAAAAATTAAAGCTCAACCGTGTATTTTTGTGGCCATATGGCAGCTAAGAGAAAAGTTAGAACGAAATCCACCGATAATAGTCAGTTGCAACCACTACCAATAAAGGGCTGGTTGATTATCGCCGGGGTTTGTATATTGATTGGTGGCATCATTTGGTACAAAGATTCTCAAAATGAAAATCAATGGATGTTTCTAAGCAAATTCGGAATAAAATTGCCGTTACGGTATGCAATTCACGGCATTGATGTGTCACACCATAATGCCCAAATAAACTGGGATAAATTAAAAAAAGCGAATAGCGACGGCGTTAAAATTGATTTTGTATTCATGAAAGCCACAGAAGGTGCTACGCATATGGATAGGCAATTTAAACGGAATTGGCAGGAAGCGCAAAGGGTAGGAATGCCACGTGGTGCCTATCATTTTTATAATCCGAGGGTATTATCTGGTTTACAAGCAGCTAACTTCATTGCACAGGTAAAGCTCCAAAAAGGCGACTTACCACCTGTATTAGATCTAGAAGTAAGTGGTAGAAAACCGGACGATATCATTATTAAAGGTGTTGCCAATTGGCTCAAACTCATTGAAAACCATTATGGCGTAAAACCGATTATTTATGTCAACGAGCATTATTATAAAAAGTATATCGCCGGAAATTTTGACGACTACCCACTGTGGCTGGCAGGCTACTCCCGAACACATATCAACGACTTATCTGAGAATGCTCACGTTCTTTTTTGGCAACACAACGAAAAAGGCTGGGTGTCCGGCATCAAAGGCTTCGTCGACTATAACGTCTTCCTAAACGAGCGGGATGACTGGGAGAAGTTGGTGGAGAAGTGAGCAATGATTTTCTAGAAATAAGTACTGCTGCGACATTCTTATTAGTTTCATTGGTCCGTATGAACAATGAGGCTCACTGTCAGCCAGTCATTTATTCCGTGGTCTGTGTCCCACAGACTTCCAAAGCAAAGATTGAATGCGAACGGGTTTCGATTTTTTTTTACTATCGAAACTAGAAACTTTACAATGCGAAAAATCTGTGAAGACACAGACTACGGTTGAGATATTAAGCCAAAACTTAAGTCGGAAGAATTTAAAAAGGCCGTAGATAGTACAATCAATGCTAATAAAATCAATGGCTATACCAATTTCAACTTTGGAACATCAACAGATAGTGCATTTGGATTAGTGAATTCTTCGGTTGGTTTTGGCCCAGTTAAAACGGATACTATTAAACCAAAGTCAAACTAGAAATGAAGACACCTGCATTTTTAATAATTTTATTGATTTGTCAATTGATAGCATCATGAGAAGCGAGAAAGACTTCAACTTTTGAATACTATCCTGATGGTACAATTAATTCAGAAACTAGACCATTAAACGACTCTATTGACATTTTCTTGGTGTATTACGAAAATGGCAAAATTAGGGATTCGATGACAGTATTGAATGGCTATTTATCAGGATCAGCAACCCATTTTTATGAAAATGGAAAGTTAAGGCAGGTTTGGACTTGGAAGGATGGGCTTCCAAATGGTCCGAGTAAAGTATTTTATGAAAGTGGAAATGTAATGGATGTACTATCTTATAAGGATAGTATTCCTTTAGGAAATTTTGTGAATTACTTCGATTCTCCCTACAAGCGCATTAGGTACAGTGCCAACAATGTGAGCGTTAATGGTAAAAAATGGGTTAACTGGTATATAAGATACGATTCGTTAGGAAAAATAATTGGTACAAGCCCAGGCATTAGAAGAATGTTAGCTCCAAAGCACGTCATTATAGGAGATTCTCTTAAAATTTCCTTTGACATTCAATATCCTGAATACCCAAAAACAAAAGTTTACTATGGTGATTATGATGACGAATTTAGATTAAGGGATACTTCCAGTATAAAAGGGGCATACGGTTCAAAAGATCGAGTAGAAATTTTTGTACCAGCCAGCACTCTCTGTAAACAAAGTATTAGAGGAGTATTGGAAAATTATAAGGTGTTAGACAGTTTGAAATCTGGATTAACAAAATCTGAGGGAAAAATGATATACTGGAAATATGATTTTGAAGTGTTACCAGGAAAGTAATTTCGCAATGATCTGATTATTATCCCTTTTGGACTGGAAATTGATAGGAATCAGCCGGTTGTGGGACTGAACGCCAGAAACGGAATTAACCGTTATAATTTCCTAGGCAAGGAAACCTCTTCCGTGGCCTGAGTCTTCTCAGGCCTACAGGCAGAAGGCTGTTTACCCCACAATCTGACTTCTGAAAAGTGGTTCGAGTTCCTATTCATAAAAGTTGCGCGTGACCCCACTACAACGACAACATAATCTTCCTCGGTAACCGGGGAGTAACGCATACCTATAATTCCCTAAACGTCGGCCCGGTTAAATTTACCCAAAACAGTTGCCGTAGGCGCTAAAACTTTTACATACGACTATGATGCGGGTGGAAACAAGTACAAATATTCTGGGGATACTTTTACGGTTAAATATGCGGACGGGGCAGGCCACCCTGCTTTTGAGTATAACGGATCAAATGAATTAAAACGAATCTCCACATCTGAAGGGCAATTAGTGCCTAGTGGTGATACTTTAAGGTTTGATTATTTTATTAAAGACCATCTCGGTAATGTTCGGCTGGTTTTTAGTGAAAAAGGGGATATATTGCAGCAGACTGATTACTATCCTTTTGGGTTAGAGATTGATAGGAATACACCGCCTGTGGGTTTGAATGCTAGGAATGGGGTGAACCGCCAACTTTACAACGGTAAAGAGTTACAGGTTGGAACTGGGTATGTGGATTACGGAGCAAGAATGTATATGCCTGAGATTGGACGGTGGGGTGTGGTCGATCCTTTGGGTGAATCAATGAGTTCATGGTCACCTTATAATTACACATTCAACAATCCGCTCAAATTTACCGACAAGGATGGCACGGTACCAGATATAACAATACAGGGAGCTAATAATTCAAGTGTTACGGTTAAAACCGATCTGATAGACTTAAAAGTAAATGCCATTTCATTAGGTATTGATTTTGGAGGGAATTATTCGTTGTCGGGAAAAGAGGTTCTTCAGGCCGTTGTGGATATAGGAGGTGTCGTTGATCCTACTCCTACACTAGATTTATTTGGTGCTGGACTTTCAGCGGAAAGTGGTGACTATTGGGGAGCAGGTGCAAGTGTGTTGGGGGCGGCTGTACCTTATGCAGGGGATTTGGCAAAAGCCCCTAAGATTGCTAAAGGGCTTGGGGTTATTTCTGATGCGATAAATGAATCTAAAAGCTTAAATTCTTTAAGACGAAGTGGTGTTCGTCAAGCTTGGAAACAGGAAAAAGCCCTAATAGAAAGTGGTACGGAAGGGACACGGAACTGGACTAAAGCAGAATTAAAGGAACTTAAAGAGACTGGTAAAGTCAAGGGTTATGAAGGCCACCATATTAATAGTGTTAAGAGCAATCCTGAAATGGCAGGTAACCCTAATAATGTTGAATTTGTAAAAAGAAAAGGTGGAGAACACCTTCAAAAAGATGGTGGTAATTACAGAAATCCATCAAGTGGCGATTTGATTAACAGGAATTGAAATGACAACATATTATACAGAATTAAAGGAATTAGTTTTTAGATTTGAAAACTTAGGTGTTCAAGTTACTGAAAACGAGGTTTTTCTAATTGGAAAGGCTCCATTCTTAGGCAAAGAAGCTTGGTTAAATAAAATTTATCCAACATTAAATCATGATGAAATAAAAGAACTTGAAACTAGTTTAAAGCATAACTTGCCTCCTGACTTCAGGAAGTTTCTTAATCAATTTAGCAATGGTTTAAATATTTTATATTCGACATTATCCATATATGGATATAGAAAAACTTTAGGTAGAACGCTTGAGGCAAGCCGCCAGCCTTATTCAATATTAACCCCTAATAATTTAGAAAGACCTCTAAATGCCAAAAACACTTTTGTTTTTATTGGTGGTTATAATTGGGATGGTTCGTTATTGTATATTGATACTGAAACAAATAAGGTGCATTGTTGCTCTGTTGATAATGCAGATTCATGTTTTAATTGGAATACTTTCGATGAAATGTTATACTCTGAAATCAATAGGTTATATTCTTTGGTGGATAACACAGGAAAGGAGCTAATTGAAGATAGAAAAACTATTCCATACTGAATTAATAGTTTCACACCGCTTCACCGCGTCAATGACCATAAAAATCTGTTTACGGTCAGCATCGGGCCGGGCCGCGTTCGGCATTTTAGAAACCTCCTTCATCCGGTCCAGGGTCGGCTTGTCGAGTTCCAGATCAGAGCTAGGCGAGAGACTTGTAAAATGTCGAAAATTCTACTGAAATTACTATCCTTTTGGGTTGGAAATACCAAGGACAGGAAACGATGCAATTAACAAGTACAACTTCCTGGGCAAGGAAACCCAGATAGCAACTGGATACATTGATCCCCAAACTAGTTTTTACGATCCGACGATTGGACGGTTCGTGTCGGTGAATCCATTGCGTGATAAATAGGAACCTAATAGTACGTATGCTTTATCGGGGCTGAAAATCAACAATTTGCAATTGGATTACAAAGCGAAACGGAGCGTTCCTGTCATGAACCCCAATGTGTCCATCACCGTACCCTTGCCAGATTGCAAACAATGACCTTAGGCTACAACAAAAAGGTAGATATGCCCACCATTAATAATTTGTTGACGGGTTTTATCCTGTACAATAACCGAACCTTTGTAACGATTAATTCAGGTGTTGTAATGCATCAAAACTGTTATGATTCGATTTTGTCACGAGCATTTACTTTTGTTTTAAGTCAAAAAGCAAAGTAAGTCATTGGATTCCTGGGTTTTTTTATATTGGTTCAGCCATTTTTGAACCATTAAGAATTAAATTGTTAACTACAAAAAATCGATATATTCTAGAGTATTGGAGAGGGGGTATGCGTTTTGTTCCCTTATTGTGTAGGATGGATTGCTATTTTCAAAAAGAAATGATTTACTTTACAGCAGAAAAAATATAAAATTAGCAAGATGTTATATCATTGTGTCGTTGGCGTATATGATTATGAAATTGTTAAGGAATGCTTTAAGGAAAAGGAGAAAAGCGAAAAAGGACAACCTTTGTAGTACTTGAAAAGGTTCGCAGATTCTTAATTGATAGGAGAGATTACATGGAGAACAATACATCAAACGTAAGTGAAGCACTTTTTGAAACCCTGTATCATCGGTATTTTGGTAAGGTGTTTCGCTTTGTATTGCGCCACACACGAGACGAGCAGGATGCTGAAGACCTTGCGCATGACGTATTTTTAAAGTTTTGGAAGTATCGGAATAGTTTTTCGGAACAAATTCCTGCTGATGCTCAGTTAATGGTTATCGCGAAACAGGCTATCATTAATCGCTACCGGAGGGAAGTTTTAAAAAAGGAAGTGATCCAGCAGCAGGAAAGTAGGGTCTACACCGCTAATGATGAAACCGAATTTTTTGTGCGTGAAGCTGAGGTTTCCCATGAAATCAGTAAAGCGCTTGCCTGCCTTCCGCCTAAACGCAGAGCCATTTTTGAGAAAAGCCGATTTGATACCATGACCTATGAAGAGATTGCGACGGATATGGGTATCTCTAAAAGTACCGTGGAGGGCCAGATGGTAAAGGCTTTAAAATTTTTAAGAGAACGCTTAGACCACCTAAGGTATTTGTTTTTGTTGTTTATGGCGGGTATGTAAACCGCTATATTAGTGACGCTTACGTGCTCCTTAGCACGTGAATTTCTCTCCAAGTTTTTCCCAATAATTATTTTTTTGAAAATTTTTGACTTCCGGATAAAGGTTCTGGATGTTTGAAGTGTATTAACCTATACAAATTGATTATCAACATGGTTTCGAGATCACTACTTAATAAGTTTATAGATGGACGGTGTTCTGCAGAAGAACTCGTTTTACTGAAAAAGTATTTTCTCAGAGGGGATACCAGCGACTTGGAACAGATACTGGAGGATGATTGGAAGGAAGAGAATGAGTTAGAGGTGAGCCAGGAGTTTGACGAACATAAGAAACGTATATTGGACAGGTTGAAAGCCGAGATATATACTTATGAACCTGGTCTTGGCGTAGACACAGAATCGGTGAATGGTAGGGTAAGTTGGTGGTGGAAAAGATCCGTAGCTGCAGCAGTAGTACTGTGTGTGCTAGCTTTCGGAGTTAACTTTTACCTCAAAGAGCCGTTGATAGCACTGCAAACACAGGAACAAAGTTCAGAAATGATTGAGCGGAGGAATAACCAGGAGGTTTCACTTACCATTGCACTGTCGGATGGTTCTACGGTAGTTTTGGAGCCCAAAAGTACCCTGTTTTATCCTCAAAAATTCCAAGGAAATAAGCGTATTGTTAGGCTAGAGGGTCAGGCTTTTTTTGATGTTTCAAAGGACAGCCTCAATCCGTTTTTTGTAAAAACGAATGCCTTGAATGTACGTGTTATTGGTACAAGTTTTAATATTTCATCGTTTCAGGGAAAACCGGCGGAGGTGTCAGTGGTTACTGGAAAAGTGGCGGTTTCTCTTGCTGAAAAAAAGGAAAGTATGATTTTGGCACCTAATGAAAGGGCCGTACGTCTTAATGAAAATTCCAAACTGGCAAAAATGCTTGTTGAAGAGCCCGTCCTCATAAGGCGCGAAACGCTGGTAGGGTCGTTCGACTTTAATGAGGTGCCCGTCTCAGAAGTTTTTAAGGCATTAGAAGGAGCCTATGATATTAAAATTCGCTTTGATCCAGGACTTGTAAAGCAACAAACTTTGAGGGCTCGACTAGACGATCAGCCTCTATTTGTAAAGCTTGATATGATTTGTGCTTCGTTGGGACTGGATTATGAAGTGGTAGGAACAGATATCGTTATTAAAGCAACCGGGTATTATGATCAAAAATAATAATAATTAATCAGCTAGTAAATCTTTCTAACTTCTTCAAAGCCTATGAATTAAACATTTTTCTAAACCCCACCTTACACTAGAAAAAGGCCGTAGATGCGGAAAACACCTACGGCCGACGCTTCAGCGATACCTTGCAAGTATCCGCTAAAAAAGGGTACGTGTTCAGACGTACCATTAAAATGTATTTGCCCAGTTTTTAGTAAACAAAGAACAAAACAACATGAATTTATGCATTTAAAACAGAATTGGCAACATCTCGTGTGGAAAACCATGAAGATTTCATTTACACAACTGGTATTGATTACCTTCTGTTGCAGCCTAGGATGGGCGTATCCCGGCTCAGCACAGGATCTTTTGAACCGAACGGTTTCCGTGAAGGCCAAAGATCAACAATTAGGTCAAGTACTGGCTTCAATAGAAAAACAAGCCGATGTTAGGTTTCTTTATAGTCCGCAAACTATTGGCGCCAATAGCCGTGTTACGCTTGTGGCTGAAAAGCAAAAGCTATCCTATGTATTAACGGCACTTTTTGAAAAAATGCCTGTTGCATGGGAAATCGTAGGTGGACAGATTATTTTGAAAAAAGCGGCTTCTGCCACCAAGGTTTTAATTCTCAACGATTTGGAATTGCCAGAAACGAAGGTTTTGGTAGATCGTCAAATTACGGGAAAGGTAGTTGATAAACAGACCAAAGAGGCACTTCCAGGCGTGAGTATTCTTGTGAAAGGAACGCAGTCTGGTACCATAACTAATGGTGACGGTAAATATGAACTTCAAATTCCGCAAGAAGGTGCCATACTGGTTTTTTCTTTTGTGGGATATTTAAGTCAAGAAATAGCGACTGGTAGTAGTAGTAATATTGAAATTGAGCTGGCAGCTGACGAAAAAGTACTCGACGAAGTATTAGTAACCGCTCTGGGTCTCAAGAGAAAATCCAAATCTTTGGGTTATGCAGTAGGTGAGATCGATAGCGAAAAGTTGAATCTGGTACCGCAAGAAAATGCATTAGGTGGTTTGTCGGGTAAGATTTCTGGCTTGGATATTCGTCGCTCAGGAAATGACCTAAATGCTGAAACACATGTATATATTCGCGGTAGGTCTTCACTGGCTGGTAACGACGGGCCGTTAATTATTGTAGACGGTGCTCCAGTGGGTGGTACAGACGTAATGGCCGATATCAGCTCCCAAAACATAGAGAGCGTAACAGTACTAAAAGGAGCCAGTGCCGCAGCACTTTACGGTTCAAGGGCTGGAAATGGTGTGATTTTGGTTACGACGAAGTCGGGCGTTGGAGCAAAAAAGGGAATAGGTGTTACTTTCAATACAAATGTTACTGCCAACAAGCCTTATAAATATATCAAACTTCAAAACAGGTTTACTACGGGTAGAAAGGGAGTATTTAATGAGGCAGAAGCGGGGCGATGGTATGGCCCTGAAATAGGTACCTCTGCTATCCAATGGAATACCAATGGAGAGGAACAGCCATTGAAGTTTTATGATAATAGTCTTCAGGATTATTTTAGAACGGGTGTGACTGCCATTACTGATGTGTCGGTTACGGGTTCTTATGATAGAGGAAGCTTTCAATTGTCTTTGTCGCATATGAAAGGAGAGGGTTTTTCCCCTGGTACTGAGTTGAAAAGGTTAGGAATAGGATTGTCTACGGTTTACAAGCTTACCAAAAAAGTGAGTATTTCAACGAATATCAATATTGCCAATCCAAAGTCTAGCAACTACCCGGAAGTAAATCAAGAGGGTGACGATCAATACTATGATATTTATAATATTCCGCCGCACGTTAATGTCAATGACTTAAAGGAAGACTATTGGGATGTGAAAAATATGTCTCAAAGGAAAATTACTGAGAGCTATAATAACCCTTGGTTTTCGGCTTACGAAAGGAAAAATAAATTTGATAAACTTAGAGGGTTTGGTAATATCAAGCTGGATTGGGAAATAACTCCCGAGCTAAGGGCGATGGCACGCGTCTCGCACACCAGTACTAATAACCGAAAAGAAACGCTAAAGCCTTGGTCTTTTGACGGTTTCAGCGGAGCTGCCAGACCAAAAGGATCTTACTATCTTGACGTAACGAATGCACAAGAGTCCAATGCAGATTTTTTGGTTTCATACGACAAAAAAGTAGGTGATTTTAGTTTTGCTCCGTCTGTGGGAGGAAACATCATGAGTAGCCGAAAAACTGGGGTTTCTGCCGGCGGTGATAATTTGGTTTTGCCAGGACTTTTTACGCTGTCAAACGTTACCCGTGGTGGTTTGGAGTATAATAGTTCGGTTTATGAAAAACAGATATACAGTGTGTATGGAATCGGTACTATGGGCTACAAAGATGTGTTTTTCGTTGATTTATCCGCGCGAAACGATTGGTCGAGTACCCTTCCTAGTGCTAGCCGATCGTATTTTTATCCTTCTATTTCGGGAAGTCTTATGGTTTCGGATATACTGCCAATGCCCGACTGGATCTCACTTATCAAACTGCGCTCAGGATGGGCTAAAGTGGGGAAAGATACAGACCCCTATGTAATTCATCCCACCTTGTCGCAGGGGTATTGGGGAGAAAGCTTTACTTATTCGTTACCAGCTAGTATGCCAAATACTAATTTGAAACCCGAAATAGCTACTTCCTATGAGATCGGTACGGATGTTTCTTTGTTTCGTAATCGACTAAGTTTCGATGTGACCCTCTACAAAACACAAAATAGAAACCAGATTTTGAACGTCGGTACCTCTCCGATGACAGGCTATACCAGTACTACTATTAATGCAGGAAATGTAGAAAATAAAGGGGTAGAGTTAGGACTGAATTTCGTTCCCGTGAGAAACTCCGAGTTACAATGGGATGTTAATATGAATTTCACTCGTGAAAGAAGTAAATTGGTTGAACTCGTTGATGGAATAGACCGTGTTTCTTTTGGAGGGGGTAGTGGTCAATATGCGTTTACAGACGTAGGTGGAACCATCGGTGATTTATATTCTTATGATGTGATTAAGGTGCAGGAAGGTGAATACAAGGGCTGGAATATTTTGGATGCCAACGGCAGATGGAAAATTCAGGAAGATCTAAGTAAGTTACCTAAGGTGGGCCGTTTTACCAACAGTTTCACAATGGGATTCCATACTTCCCTTCGTTACAAGCGTTTCACTTTGACGGCCAGTTTTGATTGGCGCCAAGGTGGGCAGTTCTTCTCCGAATCTATGAAGCGACTAACCCGTGATGGTAAAATTGAAGATTGGAATAATGGTATCAGCTCTAGTACCTATGCGGGAATCTTAGGTTCCAATTCTTTTGGCGGAGATACTGATAAACTAGCAGCCGAGGTAAAGTCTAATCCTTTATACAGAGACAATAACGTATGGATGGGTGGACGAACTCAAGAGCTAGGTGGATTTCCATTCGCTGGGAATTATAATGGTGCATTTTTCCCTGGCGTGATAGATAATGGAGATGGTACCTATACGGAAAACTTCGGAGGGCCAGGTACAAAAATGTTTGATTCTCACAGATCCTTTGAATCAAGTGGAAGTATCTGGCGTACAGGCTATGCATTTATGTATGATGCTTCCTTTGTGAAGTTACGTGACATCAACCTTAGTTATCACCTTCCTAGCGCTGCCGCAGCATTTTTGTCAGCTCAAAAAGTGACGGTGTCTGTTTATACCAAGAATATCATGTTATGGACAAAGGCAGGAATTAATATTGATCCTGAACTCTCTTATAACGAAGGTAAGCAAGGTTTTGAGAAATGGAATGTTGCGCCTTGGACGGCGCCTATTGGATTTAATTTGAATATCACTTTTTAAGTATAAGTCACCTATGAACAGTTTCAGAAGGATTTTTCGTTGGTTACCTCTTTGTCTTGTACTAGTGTCTTTTTCTTGCGAGCGAACGCTTGATGAGATCAATACTAGTTCCAATACACTTCCTGACAAAGAGATAGATATTAAGTATGTACTAACAGGAGTTATTACCCAATCGGCAAAAATATCGACCGATATCATGTACGGGGGCGGGGAGCTTTCGGCCGCCACGCAGTATCTACAGCGTGACTTTACAAGTTACGAAGAGAATAATTATGAATGGGGAGGAATGGGTTTTGCCACCTATTACCGGCCTATCAAGGACAGTGACTACATTTACCAGAGAGCAGGAGCGGAGAAAACCGGTGAGGAAAAAAATTATTACCAGGCTGTTGCGCTAATTATGAAGGCTTACTGGTATGGGTTCCTAACGTCTGCATTTGGTGATGTTCCCTATTCGAAAGCGATGCAGGCTGAAAACGGGGGAAGTGAGTTTTTGAAACCTACCTATGATGCTCAAAAGGATGTTTTTATGGGCATCATGGAAGATTTAAAAACAGCCAATGAACTTCTTAAAAGTGTGACTATCTGCAAAAGTGCAGTTGATGCGGACGTAATGTTCCGGGGCGATGGAGCCAAATGGCGGAGATTCGCAAACTCCTTGCGTTTACGGTATAATATTCGTTTGTCCGAAAAGTCGGGAGCAGGAATTAGTCCATCTTCTGAAATTAAGGCCATGGTAAGCAACAAGTCCGAGTACCCACTCATGGAAGCGAATAGTGATAACGCAGCAATCCGGTTTATTGGGACGGATCGGGTGAATAGCTGGCTGGGTGGTCCGATCAATTATAGTTTACGATCAGAGTTTTACCGCCGTAAACCTGCTGCTACGATTGTTAATAAGTTGGTTTCTCTTAACGATCCGCGTCTCACAGCGTGGATAAGACCCGTAGATGTGCAGATAGTACAAGGAACTACCAATGAAATAACCTTAGAAAATGGGGCCGTAAAACGGTACACTAATCTAGATATAGAAGGTAGAAATACGGACGATATTCCTGAAAACGATATCAATACCAATCTATTTGTGGGTTTAGGTATAGCTTTGTCTAGTCCTACCCAATATAACCTTGCCAACTCGGTGTCTGCCTACCGCGACAAAATTGCTGCACTAGATAGCAAAATATATTTAGGCGAAGCATATAATCCGCATGTATCGTACCTATCAGACCGATATGCGCAAAATACCAATCCATTAGTACCCGCAGTACTTATGAGCTGTGCGGAGGTGAAGTTTTTGCTGGCTGAAGCCGCCCATCGAGGATGGATTGATGGAGGTGCTCTCACACATTATATAAATGGTGTGAAAAGCTCATTGGAACAACATGGTATTACCGATGGCGCTGCGAAAGCCGTCTATGACCGTAAGAACAATACACTCATTGCATTTGACAGAGCACTTTACCTTTCTAACATAGAAAAGGTATATGAAGGGGCGTCCAATAAATTGGAACCTATTATGGATCAGAAATGGATTGCTTTATGGATGTCAGGAGAATCGTGGTTTGACTGGAGAAGGGTAGGGCTTCCCGATTTAAATAAAAATATCATTTCTGGATCAAGAGGACAAAATACACCCATTCGTTTCTGGTATGAAGATGCTTTTAACGAAAAAGAAATGGTTCAAGCTGTATCTAAGTTGGTACCAGCAACCAACAACCAGTGGTCTAAAATGTGGTTGTTACAATAATTTCACTCTCCCTAAAATTTAAACTTGGGAAGGCCATTTGCAGGTCTTCCCAAGTGATTATAATTCCTTCACCTTGATTTGTGTCCTCACAAAACCGCGCAAGAAACCTTATCGTGACTTTTGTAGTCCGCGCCTGCGTTTGAAGGTCAAGTACTACTATCGAGTTTATAATCGAAGAATATATTTTTGAAACTTTTTCAATCCGATAGGTATCCTTACTTTTTATTCAAACAAAAAAATTACCGTATAGCGTGCTGTTCCTATTTCGTTGTCAGACAATTTTTTTGTTAAAAAGTGATTTAAACAGCCAAACTCCTAATGTACATAAGGCTGAGCCCTTAATCGGTTCTGCTGCTTTATGGGATTACCTTCTATAATTCAAATAGAACCATTATTTACCTTCTTTGTCACGAAGCATTTAAAGCTTTTTCATTGATAAAAATCTCCAGGGGTAGTCCCAGATACTTATGAAGATTATGAATTTGCTGTAAAGTAAAGTACCGTTTCTGGTT
>CAXBLH010000068.1:0-16769 GCA_963976315.1 uncultured Dyadobacter sp. | reverse complement strand
TATTGAGCTTGCAAAAGGGGCGGGAAGACCCTCGCTTTCGTTGAACGGTGGGTTTGGGTCTGCGTATTCAAGTGCTGCACCTAAGCAAAGGTTTATCAATGACGGTACTGGTAGTACGATTCAGGATATTCCTTCAACAACCAGCTATGTTTCTTATGCTGGTATTCAGGTTCCGATTATAAATAAGATAACGGTACCCAATGGGAGTTATCAAGATTTTGGCTATTTCAATCAGCTGGATGGGAACCGAAGTGCATCGGTCAATTTGAGTTTGCGTATCCCTATTTTCTCTAATTTTCAGGTAAAATACAACGTAGCGAATGCCAAACTGCAGCAGAAGAATGTGGAATACCAATTAGAGCAAAATCAGCTGACGATACGCAAAAATGTGGAACAGGCTTATATAGATATGACCAATGCCGCCAAACGGTATTCCGCTACATTAAATCAGGTGAGGGCTTTGGAAGAAACCTTCCGAGTGTCGCAAGTGCGCTTCGATGTAGGTGCTATTAATTCGGTAGACTATAATATTGCGAAGGCAAATTTAGACAAGGCCAACTCCAATTTGATTCAGACTAAGTATGACTATGTATTCCGTACGAAGGTGCTCGATTTTTATATGAATCGTCCTTTGTCTGATTTCTAAAAAAGCAATCCAAGCAAATACCAATCGATGGAGGTTGGAAAATATTTTACCCAAAACAGAGCAATAAATTTATTAAAAATATGGCCAGGAAGTCTTCAAATAAAACATGGTGGATAGTAGGTGGTGTACTGGTAGTGCTAATCGCAGCACTTTTTGGTGCGAAACAAGCAGGCTGGATTGGCCAGCCCAAATCTACAGAAGTAGAATATGCATCTGTAAAACGAACCGACATCGTGGAGCGGGTAAGTGCATCGGGCCGTGTGCAGCCAGAAGTAGAGGTAAAGCTTAGTCCGGATGTATCCGGTGAGATTATCAGCCTCAATGTGGCAGAAGGTGATTCTGTCGTAAAAGGACAATTACTTTTGAAAATCAGACCTGATAATTATGAATCGTTAATGGCTCGTGCGCAAGCCTCAGTGAATTCCAGCAAGGCGAGTTACGAACAATCCAAAGCCTTGGTAGCGCAGTCGGAGTCGCGATTACTACAAGCGAAACTTAGTTTTGAAAGGAATCAGAAATTATATAAAGATAAAGTAATATCTCCTGCTGATTTTGAGCAGGCATCCTCTACCTACAATGTAGCACGACAAGAGTTGGAGTCGTCGAAAGCCAATGTTTCGGCAGCTATGTTTAATATCAAAAGTGCTGAGGCAAACATGAAAGATGCTGCCGAAAACTTACGTAAAACCAATATTTACGCGCCTGTGAGCGGTATTATTTCACTGTTAAATGTAGAAGCTGGAGAGCGCGTGGTGGGTACCTCCCAAATGGCAGGTACTGAAATGATGCGTATTGCCAATCTTTCCAATATGGAAGTTCGGGTCAATGTGAATGAAAATGATATTGTGAGAGTAGCCTTAGGAGATACCACGGAAATAGACGTGGATGCATATAGCTCTACTGGGCGTAAGTTTAAAGGCGTAGTAAAAGAAATTGCCAATACCGCAGCGGGTTTGGCTTCGTCTGGTTCCTCTATTTCAGCGGATGCGGTTACAGAGTTTGAAGTGAAAATTAAAATCCTAAATTCTTCATTTGAAGATCTAATGGCCAATAGGTCTAAAAAATCTTATCCGTTTAAACCAGGGATGACGGCATCGGTAGATATAATCACAGACACGAAATCGAAGGTTTTAACAGTGCCGATTGCCGCTGTAACCACCCGTAGTAACAGTAAACCAGAAGTTAAAGAAGGAGAGGAGTCTGCCAAAACAAAAGCAAATGCGAAAAAAGAAGAAATCAAAGAAGTTGTATTTGTAGAGGTGGCCGGAAAAGCGGAAATGAAAGAGGTTAAAACTGGTATTAGCGATTTTGAAAATATTGAGATTTTAAGCGGATTGAAAGAAGGTGATAAAATTATATCAGGCCCCTATATTGTTGTTTCTAAAAACCTGAACGTGGGTGACTTAGTAGAAAAGAAAAAAGAAGAGGATAAAAAAGACGATAAGAAATCAAATTAATACCATAACCATGTCGTTGTAATTCTGTAATAAGTTCGATTTAGTTTAGGTAGAAAAATCCTTGCTGTTTTACGGCAAGGATTTTTTATGGTTTTTTGAAAAAAAATATGCGGAGTCGTACTGGATCGAAAAGGTAACTTATGTTCAAATTAAAGGCATTTTCTGTAATTTATGGATCCTTTAATAGTCCATTCTTATTTATCCCACCATACCACACTCGACAACGTATTCGTTCCGCCTTGTCGGGTACGGGCTTCGTAAAAATTAGTGGCATTGTACGTTTCTTCTGAGTCAGGTACCACAAATCGGGTAGGGATTTTGCCACCCGTCAGGTTACCTGGGTAATTCGTTGGAGTGAGTTTAGGATAACCTGTTCTTCGCCAATTTGAGAATATTTCAAACTCATCTTCTAAAAACAAGGCGACCCATTTTTGAGTATGAATTTGTTCCAATTGATCGTTCAAAGTACCACTCACTTTATAAGGGTTTTTCGCTAAATATGCATTGATTTTAGTGTCCGAAATTACACCGCCAGCACCGAATAAGGTCCATTGTTTCATTCCAGCTCGTACCGCTTTTTCGTAGGTAACCTTGGCAGGTTCACCAGTATACCATCCTTTTAAGTTCGCTTCGGCTAGTAGTAAATTCATCTCAGCATTTCCACAGACAATTAAAGGAGCATTGTATTTCAGAAGTGTTGCCGGGTTTGGCTCCGAAAATGTATTGAACTCCGCAGGAAGGTTGTTATACTTGGCGTTGGGCATGCCCAGCTGCAATGCGGTGCTGGTATCCGCCTCAAACGATTTTCCATCTGCAGATGCCACCCACACAATTGAAACAACATTTAGTCTGGGGTCTTTGGTGTTTTTTAGATGATCAATAAAGGTTTTAGAAAGTTTTCCTCCCTCCACGTTGTCTCCACCCGGAGTAATGTAATCTGTACTTAATAGCCCGCTGGCAATAAAGTTCCGACTTGCCGTTTGAGACCCGTCCACATAAGCAATGATTGCACGCTCATTATCTTCCATGATTACGCCACCTGCGATCGCTTTTTCTACCCAAACTTTCGACAAAGCGGGATCTACTTCTGTTAGACGCATTCCTAAACGTAACATTAAGGAGTTTCCAAATTTTTTCCATTTGGTCACGTCGCCTCCATACAGCAGATCAGCATTTCCAAAGGTCGCTTTTGAAGCGTCAAAAGCTTTGATACTTTCGTCCAACTCTTTCAGTAAATCTTTGTAGATAGACTCCTGGGTATCATATTTTGGGGTATAATTTTTCTCTTTCAAAGCGTTGCCAGATTCCGAATAGGGAATGTCGCCGTATAAGTCCGTGAGGCGGTGAAAGATATAAGCTTTCCAGATTCGTGCAGCAGAAAGCTTATTAACCTGGGCTGGGTTTTCTTTTACGGCATCGATCACTTGGTTAATTCCAATGACTACCCCTTGCCCGGCTGCAGTACCTGCATACGCCGCCCAAGAATTGGTGGAATAGCCGTAATTGAAATACTTGTCGCCCGCAGCAGGTACTTCTTTATAAGTAGCAAAGTGTTGCATAGACCCGCCAATGGTCAAATAGGCAGCACCTACATAGTTTGTACTTACACCGTCTAGCAAGGTCCGAGTGAAGAGAAAGTCGGGTTGAACTTCGCTGGATTTGTTGGGGTCAATATTAAGCGACTCGAATCCCTTGTCACAAGCAGGTAAAAATAAGGACAGTGGTAAAATGTAAAACAGTTTATATAAATACTTTTTCATTTTCTTTTCGTTTTAAATGATTAGAATTTTACCATCAGGTTTACGCCCAAACTCCTTGTTCTGGGTACTCCAAAGGCTTCTAGGCCCTGGGCATTGGTGCTGGTATAGCCAGATTCGGGGTCGAAGTATTGGTTTTTCTTATCTTTATAAAGGATAGCCAAGTTTCGAGCCACCAAAGAAACGGAAGCCGATTGGAGTTTGAGTTTTGGGAAATTGCCAACAGGTATGCTGTAGCTCAGAATTACCTGACGAAGTTTTATGAAGTCGTTATTAAACATGAATAAAGCCGTATAGTTTTTGTCGTTGTCATAGTAAGTGTCCACCTGTTCCTTTGTCCAGGTTTTGGTATAGGGCGCTCCTTCCAAATTGACACCCTCGACAGTTACACCAGTGTCACGGCCTGGGAGGGTCTCTTGCGGTAATCCGAAACGGTAAGCATATTGGTATAAGTTGGAATACACTATGCTGCCAAATTTGCCATCTACCAGGAGATTTAGAGAAAAGTTTTTGTACCTAAAATGATTGGTAATCCCCATGGTCCAAGGGGGTGTTCCTTGTCCAATTTCTTCAAGATCCCCTCTTACAGCATAGCCACTAGCTGGATTGAAAATAACATCACCATTCGGATCTGTTTTTTTGCGATAACCCCAAACAGTACCGTAAGGCCGACCCACTTTATTTCGAATAAGACCACCCCCCACGCCACTTCCAATATCAAGTCCGCCTTCTAACCCCTCAGCCAAGCTCTCAATTTTGCTTTTATTATAAGCCATGTTGTAACTTATATCCCAGCTAAAAGAACCTGTTTTGATAGGGGTACCTGTTACTAAAAGTTCAACACCTTTGTTACTCAAAGCACCTACATTCAAAAGTGCCGACGTATAGCCAGAGGAAAGTGCAATGTTAGTAGTCACAATGTCGTCCGTGGTTTTTCTATTGTAAATGGTAAGATCAATTCCAATACGGCTTTTGAAAAAACGAGCTTCTATACCCGCTTCATAAGTAGTAGAGGTTAATGGACGAAGGTCTGGATTGGGTACTTTCGCAGTGGCTAGGGTTTGTACGGGTCGGCCATTATGTCCGCCTTGCTGCATGGTGTAGTACTGGTATATTTCATACGGATTTACGGTTGCACCACCCACTTGTGCCCAAGAGCCTCTTAACTTGGCAAAACTTACAATGGCTGGTAACTGAAACGCCTCTGATAGGATAAATGAACCACCCACGGCGGGATAAAAGATGCTGTTACTCTTGGGGTTCAATACCGAAAACCAGTCTTTTCTACCTGAAAAGGTGAGGTATGCAAAACCCTTATACCCAAAATCAAAAGAGCCAAATACGGAATTGATAGCACTTTTGGCATAGGTTGGCTCCGTAGTTAATACGGCCAGATTGGTATAGCTGTAAAAATAGGGTACTGTAAACTCACTTCCGTAAATTCGGGTTTGATCATATTCGTTTCTCTGGAGGTTGCCACCAATCAAAGCACTCATATTCATGTCTTTAAAAATATCGGTGTTGTAATTTAAGGTAAGCAATCCGTTGGTTTCAGAGGAGGTTGCACGACGGGTATCATAGGTCCCTAGCGGTTGGTATGCGTTGTTGGTAGGCTGAACATATTCAGATTTGAAGCTATAAAAGTCCTGACTGATACTACCTTTTATAAAAAGATTGTCGAGTATATCATATTTGATATTAGCCTGTCCAATGAAACGGTTTTTAGTGTCATCATTTTTAAATTTATTTACTACAAAATAGGGGTTAGGAGCAGCGGGTACTGGGTTCCATTCCATTTCTTTTCCCGTTTCTGGGTCAAAACCTGGTGATAAGGAACGGATGTCTACCACATTGGCTAAAAGGTAGGTAGCCCAATGAGGATTCATGTCGGCGTACCCCACTTTCGGTCGATTATGGGCCTTTTCAAAATTGTATTGTACTACGGTTTCAACACTTAATTTTTTGCTTAAAACCGCATTTAAATTTAGGTTAATGATTTTCCTATCAAAGGTTGAATTGGGTACAATGCTTTTTGAGTTGGTATTATTCAGTCCCAGACGGAAGTTGATTTTGTCACTTCCACCAGTAAGGGCTACCGAGTTGATATAGTTTGTGCCCGTATTGTAGAAATTCTTTAAGTTATTCTTCTGTGGAGAATAGGGGTGCAATTGCCCGTCCACCTGTATAGTGGGTTGTCCATCCATTTTGGCACCATAGGAGAGTCTCCCAGTACTTTTGGCAATGGTAGCAGTGGCGGGTTTTACCCCATCCACCCCCTGGCCGTACTCATACTGCCAGTTTGGTATTACCGCAATATTTTCAAAGGTAAAATTGCTATTTAGCTCCACCCCAATACCTTTTTGGGATCTCCCTTTTTTGGTGGTGATCAAAATCACACCGTTAGAAGCCCTTGCTCCATAGAGTGCCGCAGCGGGGCCGCCTTTCAATACACTGATAGACTCGATATCGTCAGGATTGATACCGCCAATACCATCACCTCTGTCCACATTCATACCTTGACCGTCGGAGGTAGTGCCACCACCTGGAATGCTGTTATCCATAGGCATTCCATTAATTACATAAAGGGGTTGGTTATTTCCATTCAAGGAGCCATTTCCACGTATAATGATGCGGCTTGAACCACCCGGTCCAGTGGCCATACCCGTGGCGTTAACTCCGGCAATTTTTCCAGCGAGTGCATTGGCTACATTGTTTTCTCTGGCTTGGGTGAACTCACTACCCTTAACTTCGCTTACTGCATAGGCCAATGCCCGCTTTTCTCGCGTTATGCCCAGTGCGGTAACTACCACTTCGTTTAGAGCCTTTGACTCCGGCACCAACTGGATATTGATAGTGGTTTGCGTGCCCACCTTGATTTCTTGCGTGGTATACCCCACAAAGCTGAATACTAAAATGGCACCGTTTACTTCTTCATCTGGTACTTCTAAGAGAAATCCACCGTCCACATTGGAGGAGGTACCCCTTTGAGTCCCCTTTAAAAGTACACTCACTCCTGGGAGTCCATTACCGGTTTCGTCGGATACCGAGCCCGTAACATTTCGCTTGGGAGCATATTGAAAAGAGCTTTTGGGCGCTAGCTCCTTTAAATGGTTTTCTGTTGCTCTTTTAAGGATTATCCTTTGGTCCACTACCTCATATACCACCTGGTAGGGCTGGAGTATTTTGTTTAAAATGAGTGCCAAAGGCTGGTCTTTGAACTGGTAATCCTGTTTGTGTTTACTTTCAAATATTTGCGGATTATACATGAATTTAACCTGCGTTAACTTTTCAATTTTGTTAAGTGCACGATCCAGTTCTACATTGGTAAGGCTAATGGATACTCTTTGATCTAATACCTTTTGGGTATCAAGGGCAATAGCATGAGCGACTTGACAGATCACAAAAGAAATGAGGGCTTGATACAGCATAAATCTTATGATTTTCTGTAAAGCAAGGTGTAATTGAATAGGTTTTAGCATATTTTTATGGTTGCTGGTGAATAATCGGCGGAATTGTACCTGTACATCCAGTTAAGGATTAGCGTAAGTGGAAACTTTGTTAGGTCAATTTTAGAGTGGTGGTGTTGGCGCACCATCACTTTTATGTTTGGCAGCAGGTTTTGTCATAGGCAAATTAGTGGGTTTTAAGGGTGAAAAGATTTACAAACAACCTTTACTCGAAATGATGATACTAGCATCCATTTGTTGGTATTCAGCACCTAGGGTTCTACATATCAAATCTATCTTTTGAAAAAGTGGCTCATCAGAGAGTTCGGCCGTTAAATAGCAGTTATGCATCAATTCGGAATCGTATATTATTTTAATTCCATAAGATTTTTCTAATACCGCAAATACCTCAGAAATGGGGCTGGCTTTGAAAATAAAGGATTGGTTTTGGATTGGAAGTTCCAAAACGGAAGGCTCTGAAACCAAGCTTCTCGTGATTCTTTTTTCCTTTTGAGAGTAAATAATCTGTTGATTTGGAGTGAGTACCATGCCGCTTAAAGTAGCGGAGCGGGTGTTGTCTTCTAGGGTTTTTTCTGAAATAGGAAAAACAGAGACTTTTCCCGTTTTTACAATCACTTTAACATCATTTTGGTTTTCATAGGCCCGGATTTTAAAGCTAGTACCTAATACTTTAGTAGCCAATAAGTTTGCGTATACGAAAAAGGGGCGCTGTGGATTTTTGGCTATTTCGAAAAAGGCTTCTCCTTTGAGATACACGATGCGTTGCTTTTCAGAAAATCTTTCGGGGTAGGACAAAGAGCTCTTAGGTTGCAATACCACGGAGCTGCCATCTTCAAGGGAAATTAGTCTTGAGACATTGGACTCATTATAGATTTCAATAATGGGATCTTTGGTTTCGCCAATCGAGTTTTCAAAATAAGCTTTTGTGTCTTTGGTGGTATTTTTTTGGAAAAATTGCCAGCCTACAAAAAGCATCACCAAAATGCTTGCTGCCACTCCAAATACAGTCCAATAGGGACGGATAGGTAGGATGGAATAATACTTCCTATTTGTTATCTGTTTTGAAAGTTTATGGATTTCATTTTCAACTTCATCTTGGGAGATACGGTCAAAAGAATTATAAATGCATAGGACTATTTCACGCGCTTGACCAATTTGAAATGTCTTGTCTGGATTATTAGCAAGCCAATTCTCCCAAAAAGCAATAGCATCGTTATCTAGATGGAGTACCCAACTTCTAAAGGAATGGTCGGTAGCTAGTTCATCAATCGAGTAATTGCGATAGTTATTCATGTAAATAGATTGTTTGGCATTACAAGAGAAGGATGCAATAAACTTTTGTCAATACTCTCTTTATGAAAATTATTTTCTGAATTATATCACGACTGGTTTTTTTAGGGGGGCTTTTTATAAACAAACAGAAAATGGTTATCTGCTCCAAAATCGTGTTCTGGTAGAATTTGATGGCCGAAAGCAATACTATAAAAGTCGTGATAAAGTCAATCTAGAATAGGTTGCGTAGAGGCATTTATAATAGGTTCTGGTTATATAAAAACCAAAACCATAAATAGGGGGAGTTAATTTGAGATTTTAGATTTCCTACGGCTTTGTATATCAGGTTTGCTACCGACTGGCGGTTCACTTGCATTAAATCTGCAATTTTATCATTTTCTAAACCTTGATAAAACTTCAAAAAAATAACTTCCTGCTGCCTGCTTGGTAGCTGGCTTATGGCTTGTTTAATTTTATTCGTTTTTTCGATCAGGCTTTCTTTCTCTTCCATGACCGATAAGATATTTTCAAAGTCCGAAGCCAGAATAGAACTGTCAATTTCTACAAAACGACCGGTTTCGGTCTTTCTAATTTCCTGTAAGTACTGATTTCTCAGGGCTTTGATAAAGTAAATTTTTACATATTGGATGTTAATGGTTTGCCGCTTCTTCCATATTTTAATTAATAAGTCTTGGATGCAGTCTTTAATTAATTCGTGATCATTTGTGAAAGTAGTAGCATAATTGAACATGGTTTTATACAAACGATCTGCCAGATGGCAAAATGCTGCGGTATTACCCATTTTCGATTCCTGCCAATATTCTAATAGTTGGTCATTTTCATCGATCAAATAATCTCGGTTTTTAGGAATCATAACTGAAATTTAAGAATCACCCTGGAGCACAAACTATTTTAATCCTACTCATTATTATAATCCCGGCCAACATTGAAAGCGCAATACTGCCTGAAAATAAGTGGATTCTCAGGCAGTAATAGTACTTAGATATATGCAATGCAGTCAATCTCAACGAGCGAGTCTCCTGGAACACCGCCATAAACCGCTACCGTAGTACGGCAGGGGGGCTTATTGCCAAATCGGCCTTTGTATGCTTCATTCATTTTTTTGTAGTCCCCTAGATCGTGTAGAAACACACTTACTTTCAATACTTTTTCCATGGAAGAACCCGCTTTAATTAATTCCTTTTCAAGTTCGTCCAGCACATGTTTTGTATGTGCAGTGATATCTCCTTCAAAATGAGCTCCTTTTCCGGCAATAAAAACCATATTGTTAAACTTGGTATGTCCAGAAAATAAGGGTACATCATCAAGCATTTCTACCTCGCCAACTTCTTTTTCTGGCAAAGGGTTGGCTATTACTTTAGAAGCACTGCCAATGCCCACCACACCCGCAATGGAGGCAAAAAGTTTCTTTATGGTCGATCTACGTTCTGTTTTCATAATAAATGGTATAAAATATTGATTGTTAAAGTTTTATAAACTAGTTGCGTTTTCTATTGTGTTATTTTCTTGTTTCTGACCAGCGCTACTTCTTGGGCGGTAATCTCTTTTGCATCATTTCCGAATTGATGCCGAATATAAGTCAGTACTTCGGCGACTTCGACGTCATTCAAAAAGCTATGCTGGGGCATCACCCCATTATAAGAAATTCCTGCTACTTCTATTGGGCCTTCGAGTCCGTTTAGTACGATTTCGATTAATTTGTTCTTGTCGCCCAATACCCATTCCGATCCTGCCAAAGTTGGAAAACGTTGAGAGTCGCCTTTTCCATTCTTTTGATGACAAGAGCCACAGTAAATAGCATACACTTTTTCGCCAGCCACGGGCTTACCTCTATCCAAATTGTCTTTTACCTTGTCTGGGGTTCGTATATGGCTGAGTGATTTACGACTTTTCATAGCCGCTAGCTCCGTCTTTCCAAATTTTGTTTTAGATCCATTATAGGTGATTTTCCAAATTTTACCCTTTTCAGTTTCTGCAATATAAAGAGAACCATCGGGGCCCACCGCTATTCCCATGGGTCGGTACTGTGCGTCGTTTGTATTAACTATGGGATCTTGTCCGGCAAATCCATCTGCAAATATTTCATACTTGCCAGCGGGCTTGTTGTTTTTGAAAGGGACAAAGCCAATAAAATAGCTTGCTTGAGGATATGGGGCTCGATTGGTAGAACCATGAAATGCGATAAAGGCACCATTCTGGTAATGTTCGGGGAATTGGTTTCCTTCATAAAATAAGAGATCATTGGGTGCCCAATGTCCCGGAAAGCCAATGAGTGGCTTTTCGAATTGGTTATTTTTACTAACTTTTTTTCCATCGCCTCCATATTCGGGTGATATTATACGTTTACCCTTCATTTGGTCGTAATAAGTATAAGGCCAACCGCCATTTGAACCATCCTTTAATTTCAGAAACTCCTCAGAAGGGAGCATGGCACTTTGCCAAGGACTAAAAAGCTGCGGCCATAGTCGTAGTAAATCGTCACGACCATGAACTACGGCATACAGTGAATTGTCTGTCTTATTCCAGTCCATACCAACTACGCTTCGTAATCCCGTTGCATATTTATAACCATGGTGTTGTTTCTGGTTTAATTGGTTAGCATCAAAGCGCCAAATTCCAGCATGGTCTTCCAAAAGCGGGCAGGGGTCTATACCAAGAGAGCCTGGGGTTCTGTTGAGTATCTGGCAGGCATTGGACGGAGCTCCAAATGCCACATACATATGGCCTTCCTTATCAAAAGTCAATGGTTTGGCAATATGCTCATGAGATCCATGCGGGT
This sequence comes from uncultured Dyadobacter sp., assembly GCA_963976315.1. Lineage (GTDB taxonomy): Bacteria > Bacteroidota > Bacteroidia > Cytophagales > Spirosomataceae > Dyadobacter. The sequence goes on along the minus strand of CAXBLH010000068.1, from coordinate 5,370 downwards.
GGTCGTCGATTAATACAATTTCTTGTTGACTCTTTGGTATCAGATCACCGGGGGTAAGCTTATAACGATACACCACGAGTTCTGAACTGAAATATAGATAACCGTTGTAGATACGTACGCCCGTTCCATAGCCTCTTTCTTTTGCATTCCCTCCAAACTGCTTTATGATATCAGCGCGGCCATCGCCGTTGGTGTCTCTGAGGGCAACGACAGACTCACCAATGTCGCAGTATCTTGCCTTTACATAGATATCCCCATTGTCGTTGATTGTTAAATGCCGAGCTTTTCCGGGCAAGCTATCCACCACCACTACCGCCGTAAATCCTTCTGGTAGAAATAATCCACCATTCAGAGTACTTAAAGGATTGTCTGGTTCGAAAAAATTACGAAATGAAAATCCTGAGAAAAGCATTAGACTTAGAAAAATTCCAAAACTGATTCTTGTTATGCGCATGGTTTTAGAGGTAGGAGGTTGTCAATCTTTACAATCAATCAAAGCTAGTCGTGAAATGGGTGAGCCAATCCATTGAGATCGTATACTATTTTACCACCCATGATTGTCATTTCGCATTCGAGCTTTTGACTGGCTTTAAGTTTGTAACCCGTCTTGTCATAGAATCCAAAGTCACCCTTTCGCATTGAAAAAATGGCGATATCAGCAATACCTCCTTCCGATATATTCCCTAAGTTTTCGCGGTGTATCACCCTAGCAGGCATCCAAGTACTTGCCTTAATAACTGCCGGTAAATCCATTCCCATAGCATAGAACTTGGACATCACCGACAACATATCCTTCATGGACCCATTCATGCTGCCGGTATGCAAATCGGTACTAATGGTATGTGGGAAAAAGCCTGCTTTGATAGCGGGGAGTACCTGTGAATAATTAAAGCTAGCACCACCATATCCTACATCAAACACGATTCCCTTTTTTATGGCATCCCATACGAAGGGTTTGACATTTCCAGTATTTTCGTCGACCACCGTTTCCCGTACATCACCGGGCAGAAGTGTATAGGTGTGTGTGAAGATATCACCTTTTCTAAGGTGCTTCATGAAAAGGTCTTGGAGTGGGAGAGGAGGGGTGCTTCCTCCAAAATCTACAATTACGGGCATATTTGCAAGCTTACCCGCCGCTACGGCATTGTCAACAGGCTTCCAGTTGGGGCCACTGAAATGCGCCACCTTAAAGCCCACTACATCGTTCTTGTTTTTGAGTGCTACCATGGCGGCCAGGTTTGGATCCATGTCGCTGGTGTCTTGTTCATAAGCTCCACCACGCATACCAGAGCCTACAATATTCATAAATGAAAGTACGCGTGTTTTCGAATTGAAAATTATATTCTCTTTGAAGGTTTGAAAATTTTTCCATCCAGCACCGCCACAATCAACTATTGTGGTGACACCCACCCGAAATGTGTATCCATCAGGAAACAACGCCGAATATCCATCGCTTAAGTAATGATTGGGTTCTGTACCCGCAAATACATGTCCGTGTATATCAATTAATCCAGGAGTAACATACATACCCGTGGCATCAACGGTTGTGGAAGCCTCCGTTGAATTAATATTTTTTGCGATCTTGGTAACTTTACCATCTTTGAGCCCAATATCCATCACGGCGTGGAGATTGCTTTTAGGATCGATGACTGTTCCTCCTTTGATAAGTAATGTATAAGACTGAGCCTGAGTTGTTGATACGACTACAAATAGGAAAAATGCTAAAAAGTAGAATATTCTTTTCATGTTGAGCTAGGCTAAGAGTTTAGAAAATGAGGTTTTATACGGCCGCTTTTGAAAATTCTTCTTTTAATCTTTTCGCTACTACTTTCTCTTCGCCAGGCTTTAACATCCAAGTTGTGATATTAAATGTATTGTTCGCCCCGGCAATTACTTCTATCGAGGGACTTCCATTGCGAAGATTATTTTGCAAATCCTTAACTGTTAATTTTACAATAGTATCGTCCCATGAGAAACGCATGGTGGGAGTATGGTTACCTAGCTCTGGTACAAATTTTTCAACTTTAACTCCCTTTACACTGGTTGCTGCCGCGGTAATCAAAGCCACTCGGTCTTCCCACATTTTCCATACTTTTTGATGGTCCGTATTGATGAATTTTTCCAAGGCAATATACATCCCAAGAATCTCTTCTTTATTGATTTTCATTCCTCTTCCAATCGTGGAGCCTCTTGGTGGCATACTTAGCCGTGCTGCCGCTATATACTCTTTCTTACCCATCAATATCCCTGCACTTTGGGGGCCACGCATGGCTTTTCCTCCTGACACACAAACCAGGTCGAAACCCATGTCATTAAATCGCCATAAATTCTCCACCGGTGGCACATCAGCAGCCATATCTATCATGGTAGGGATTTGGCGTTTTTGTGCAATTTCTACCCACCTTTCATGATTTATTTTTCCTTTATCTGACTCAATATTCAAAAACCACATCAATGCAGTTTTCTCATTAATAGCTTGCTCAAGTTCCGCTTCTGTTTCGATGTATACTATAGTGCAACCCGTATTAAGCAGAGCGTGAGAGTATCCTATATTATGCCCTTTCTGAATGATTACTTCCGATTTCATGCCAGTACCCACTAAATGAGGCAGTGCTTCCACTTTTTTCTGATCCATTCCTGTTAGTACACCAGCCAGTCCTAAGGTAAGTGCTGAAAAGCACCCAGCGGTAACCACCGCAGCCTCAGCATGTGTGAAAGCCGCTATTTTTGCACCTACTTTATCTTGTACTTCGTCTAGCATCATGAAATGATCGGCAGAAACATTAATGGTTTCCATCACTTCCTCTTCCATGAGAGAACCTGTCATGGCAGTATAGGTCCCAGCCGCATTAATGAAAGTGCGTATCCCAAGTTCCTTTGCAATATTTCGGGTAGCGAGAGGTGCTAGAACGGTTGGATTTAGTGGGCTGATTGCTGATTCGCCAACAATTCCGCCCAGTAGTGGAACGCTAGACAAATATTTTATTAATTCTCTACGGTTAATCATGAAGCTATCAGTTTAGGTAAAATGGCTACTAAAAAGAGAAATCAATACTTTAATAATTATTAAGATGCAAAAAAGTTGGTATAATACTCTTTTAGGCAACTTAATTTTTGAAATAATTCACAATTGACATATAAAATTCGGGAGAAGGGGTTAAAATGGTACAATGTTTAGGATATTTGAGATTCACCGCGCTACATCTTAGTGGCACCTCGGGGTTTGTAAATTGAAATAGGAAAGTGTGCGATACCTACGGCATCGAATTCAGATTTGGGTTATTGATTTTTTATAAACGTACAATCCCTCTGAGAATTTTGGAGTAGCCTTCTCAGGAAAGGATAGTGCTCTTCGGTTTACAGTCGAGACTAAAATAGGGCTTGATTATCAAATGTTTGTAGTGAAACGGTGTATTTCAGATTCACCGTGCTGCATCGTAGTGGCACTTCAAAGCCTCTAATTTTGTCTCTGGAATTGAGAGTTAGGTTTATGGTTTGTTCTAACCTGTTTGCAAGAGGAATAGGAAGGAAAATAATTAGTTTATAGCCAGTGCACCTCTTAAAGTTTAATTCTGAAATGCAGCTGGTTTAGTTCTTATATGGTTTCCAATTCAATAGTTATCTAACGCAAATACAACTATGGATTTTCTTTGATGGCACTGGCTATAAATCATTGTAGAAAGTAGAGCGTATTAGTAATCAAACGATTAGGTGGAATGTCAGTTGTAAAATGATTCCTTGCCGAATTTTACGGCCAGTTGGTAATAGAACAGTGCACGGTACTTGTTTCTGTTTGTACTTCCAAAAGCAGCACATACCTCTTTGATAGCACTATCAAGTTCTGGTCCGTCTGGCAGGCCTAGTTTACCCATTAAGTAGCTAGTTTTTACACGGTCGAGTTCCGACTGGTCGCTGCACGATACCTTGGAAGAATCTGAATTATAAATGGATGGCCCAAGCCCTTTGGTCACTTTTAACAATAAATCATTGTCGATATTGATATTAAGTTTGGAAGCTTCTTCCTGATAAACTGCCAATAAATCATCTAGTTTGCTCATGTGGTTTGATTTATATTATGTTTGAATTGTGTAATAATTACCACAATTAATGTTTTGTTTTTAATAAATCAAAATGAATGGAGGTATAAATTCCTATTTACTTTCCCGTTGGAATGTTTTTTACGGGATCACTGGTAAGTTGCTGAATGGAATAAGATGCACAACCAATAAATGATGGAGACATCTTAATGTACGGCAATGTCGGCTAGAGAGGCTAAAACGGGCTTCAGTTGTTTCCCTCCAAAATTATTTCCTAATTTGTCGGAAAGGGTGGCTATTGGTCGTTTCTGGCCAACCTTGCAAAATTTTGAAAGTATAAATGATATGATTGAATCATTTCTTAGTAAAAAAATAACAGTAATTGGCGGAGGTAGTTGGGCTACCGCCATTGTGAAAATACTGGCCGAACAGAATAATGTTCAAATCCGGTGGTGGCTACGCAGTAAGACAGATATTGAACACATTCGTAATTTTCATCATAACCCCAGCTATTTGAGTGATGTTTACCTTTCTCCCAAAAAGATTAAGGTATTTGAACAGGTTGGAGAGGCTTTAAAAGGTAGCGACTATGTAATTTTGGCGGTACCGGCTGCTTTTATACAGGATTCCCTGAAAGGCTTGGAGCCGAGGCAGTTTCAGGACAAAGTAATCGTGTCTGCTATTAAAGGGATGGTTCCTGCTGAAAATATGTTGGTTACGGATTGGATGTCCGATTTTTATGGGGTCGATTTGGAGCATACCGCAGTCATCGCCGGCCCTTGTCATGCGGAGGAAGTTGCTTTGGAGAAACAATCGTTTCTGACCATTGCATCTACCAATCACAACACGGCTCAAAAATTCGCTGATATTATCTCATGCCGTTATGTAAAGGCAAAACCATTGGACGATTTGTATGGGGTGGAATATGCTGCTGTGATGAAAAACATCGTGGCCATTGCCTGCGGAATAACCCATGGTTTGGGCTATGGAGATAACTTTCAAGCGGTGTTGGTATCCAATGCCATGCAAGAAATAGGCCGTTTTGTTACTACTATCGATCCACGTGAGCGCGAAATGAGCGCATCTGCTTATTTGGGAGACTTGCTGGTAACCTCCTATTCTCAGTTTAGTAGGAACCGACTTTTTGGTAATATGATCGGCAGAGGATACCGAGTAAAGGCAGCTCAGCTCGAAATGAAAATGATTGCAGAAGGGTATTATGCTACCAAAAGCATTATTACTTTGAACAAACGCTTTGGGGTAGACTTGCCCATTACCAATGCAGTGTACAAAATGTTATATGAAGATTTGTCTCCTACAACGGCCGTTAATG
>CAXBLH010000067.1:0-16933 GCA_963976315.1 uncultured Dyadobacter sp. | reverse complement strand
GCATATTTTGTAGCACGAGTAAGCCCTTCGCTACCCATCATGGCAATGTAAGCATACGAAATCGTTAGAATACTTGCACTACCATAAGGAGCTGCAGAAACAGCACCCGCTTGGCCCTTTTCCAAATGTTGGGGCAACTTGGAAAAACTCACATGACTAGGTAAATAAGGTACCAAATGTTCCGCCACACCAATAGGCCCTACACCTGGCCCACCACCCCCATGAGGAATACAGAAAGTCTTGTGCAAGTTCAGATGACAAACATCAGCGCCAATAGAAGCGGGTGAAGTAAGCCCAACCTGTGCATTCATGTTTGCTCCATCCATATAAACCTGACCCCCATTTTCATGAATCATAGCACATATTTCTATGATACTCTCTTCATATACGCCATGTGTGGACGGGTAGGTTACCAGCAGACAGGATAGGTTGTCGGCGTATTGTTCTGTTTTCGACTTAAGATCTGCAACGTCAATATTCCCTCGCTCATCACATTTGGTTACAATTACCTTCATTCCGGCCATCACCGCAGAAGCAGGGTTAGTTCCATGAGCAGAAGCAGGAATAAGGGCAATATTACGATGCGCTTCCCCTTTGCTTTCATGGTAAGCACGAATAGCCATTAAACCCGCGTATTCCCCTTGGGCTCCAGAGTTTGGCTGGAAAGACATTGCAGCAAAGCCAGTTATTTCACATAACCAAGCATTTAATTCAATAATCATTTGCGCATATCCACCAACTTGACTGGTTGGTGCCAAGGGATGTATATTTCCAAATTCAGGCCAAGTCAAAGGTATCATTTCGGCTGTGGCATTTAGCTTCATGGTACAGCTTCCAAGTGAAATCATGGAGTGCACCAACGAAAGATCTTTATTTTCCAACATCTTTAAATAACGCAACATCTCATGCTCTGTATGGTGCGTATTGAATATTGGATGGGTTAAATAGTCGGATTGACGTAATAAGCTCTCGGGCAAGTTATCCTCCACCACGTCCTCAATTACCATTTCTCCTGAAAACCCAGAGACTTCTGCAAAAATATTTAGAAGATCAATAACATCTTGAAACGTTTTGGCCTCGTCAATGGAGACACTGACCGTTTTGTCCTCATTATATTTTAAATTAACACCCCATTTTTCACTTTGTTCCTTTAATTTAGGAACTAGAGGCGTTTCGATGGTAACAGTATCGAAATAGTGCGTGTTAACAATTTTAAAATGAAACTTGGTAATGGTGTCGGCAAATAACCGTGCTAAGCCATGTATACGCGTAGCAATATTACGAATACCTTCTGGCCCGTGGTAAACGGCATCCCCCGCCGCAATTACCGCCAGAAGCACTTGAGCAGTACAAATATTGGAGGTAGCCTTTTCACGGCGGATATGTTGCTCACGGGTTTGCAAAGCCATTCTTAAGGCACGATTACCCTCCTTATCCACAGACACCCCAATGATACGGCCTGGGATATTCCTTTTAAATGATTCCCGGGTAGCGAAAAAAGCAGCATGCGGGCCACCATATCCCATAGGCACCCCAAATCTTTGGGAAGACCCCACCACTACATCGGCTCCCATTTTACCCGGCGCTCTTAATACCGCCAATGATAATAAGTCAGCGGCAACGGCAACCAATATACTATTTGCGTGTGCTTCTTTTATGAATTCTGCATAATCATATATCTCCCCGTTGGCAGCTGGATACTGAACCAAAACCCCGTACAAATCTTTATTCGCGAAGTCCAAGGTGGTATGATCACCCACCACTACCTTAATTCCAATAGGCTTTGCTCGGGTGTGGATAAGATCAATGGTTTGCGGATGACATAGTTCCGATACAAAAAAGGTACCCGCACCTTTTTTAGAAGAAGACTTCACCGCATGAAACATGGTCATGGCTTCTGCAGCTGCAGTGGCTTCATCCAAAAGGGAAGCATTCGCTATTTCCATTCCTGTTAAGTCGGTGACGACCGTTTGGAAATTCAAAAGCATTTCTAAGCGTCCCTGCGCAATCTCAGCTTGGTAAGGCGTATAAGCAGTATACCAAGCAGGATTTTCAAGGATGTTTCTCAATATTACATTGGGTGTAATCGTATCATAATAGCCCCCACCGATATAGGATTTGAAGACCACATTTTTACGGGCAATTTTCTTAATATTAGCCAAAAACGCCTGCTCGGATTTCGGATTTGGTAAATTGAGTGGCTTTTCCAGCCGAATAGCTGCTGGAATCGTTTGGTCAATTAATTCATCTAAGTTAGAAACACCGACCGTATTCAGCATTTCTTGCAATTCTACCTCATCCTTACCGTGATGACGGTTTTCGAATATATCCTGATTTTGAAGATTGATTTTCATTAAAAATGGCTGACGATGCCGAAAAATAGATGGTTTAAAACACAAAAGTAAACAAAAGCTACCAAAAATTTAAGGTTTGGCACACTTGCTTACTCTTGCTTATGTACAAAAAGGCTATTAGTACATTCTCATTTATTTGGACAACCACAATCCGTTTTCCGTTTGAATATACCTAGAAACTTCTTTGACTTCGGACGTTTATATCCTTTCTTATTTTTCTTCTTTTTTGACAAAGCGTTTTCGACCTGTAAGGTACTTTCTGTACGCGGCATCGAAAAGGCCGCAGTGACACTTATTCCGCCTAAAAATAGAAATAAAATAAAAAATAGAATTTTGGTTGCTTTCAACATGAATATGGTATCTGTTTTATAATCCAGTAGAACGAAAGTAATTGGATTACATTATGTTTAAAATCTTGAATGGCCTCCTGCATTAAGAATAATGCTAGCCCTTTACAAGCTCCATAATCGTAATTTCGGGCAATATCCCTACCCTTCCAGGGTACCCTAAATACCCAAAACCACGATTTACATATAAAAATTGATCATCTTCTTCATATAAACCGGCCCACTCCTTGTATCTATATTGTACTGGGCTCCATTTGAGACCTCCAATTTCTACTCCAAACTGCATGCCATGGGTATGTCCTGCAAAAGCGATGTCAATATCAGGGTATTTTGAAAGCACCTGCGCTCTCCAATGGCTGGGATCATGGGACAATAGTAGCTTAACGGGATAGTCTTCAGTACCTTTCATCGCCGTATCCAAATTTCCATACTTTGCAAAGTTACCTGCACCCCAGTTTTGAATTCCAATCAAACCGATCTCCTCACCATCCACTCTAATAGGTCTGTTTTCATCCAACATTAAATTCCACCCCAAAAGAGCATGTGCCTTTTTCAAATCATCCAAGTTACGGCTTTTTAATTGTGGGCTAGCCCAGTGGACATAATCTCCATAATCATGGTTTCCTAGGGTGGAATGTACACCCAGTGGGGCTTTTAACTTATCAAAAATAGGAATATAATCTTTTACCTCCACCGCCTTATCATTCACAAGATCCCCAGTAAAAAATGCAATATCGGGTTTTTCTTTCATGAGCATTTCAATCCCCCCCTGCACGGCCGTTTTATTAAAAAAGCTACCCGAATGAATATCAGATAACTGAGCTATCTTCATTCCATCAAACGCCTTAGGAAGGTTTTTCAAAGTTACCTTCACGCGACGAATTCGGTAATCATGAGCTCCGGACAAAATCCCAAATGCAAAAGTACCCATTAAACCTGCCCCAGCAATAACGGCAGTTGAAGCCAGAAACTCAGATCGGGGTATCGTTTTTTCACCTGTATCAGGAGAAACAGTAGCCACTTCGGGATTAAAGAAACTGATAATCCACTGAAAGAACCGCCTTACATCGTCTATTAACAAAACAAGTACCGCCAACAATTTTGAAAGGTAGGGTATCGCAACAAATGCAATTACGAAGGTACGAACAGTACGGCTAAATACATCTGGTGGTAACAGTTGGATGAGTAAATAGGCCAACAAGGTTGCGGCTGTAAAAACCCAGTACCCCACACCGGCCCACCTTTGAACACCTGGAGAAAATGATTTGAGTGCTAGCCGCAAACCTGTCCAAACGTAACAGTCGATAGCGACTAAAATGAACGTGAGGGAAATAAAAAATACTGTTCTATTCATGATTATTGTATTATACCCACGAATAACGTCGATACAATTTTTCACGTTCGATCCCATCCCCCAAATTCTTGAATTTTTTATTAAAGGGAAATTTTGCTTGTATTTTTCTTACTTTTTAAGGATTAACGGCGACCTTTGTACAAACAAAAAATTACTTTTGATATGGAGTTTGACTTTAAAAGATATCACATTAGGTCCATGAATGCAGCAGATGACGCGGAAAGGGCAAGTATTAATCAGGAGCTGAAAGAGGTATATAGCCAACTTTCAGACAGTGACAAAAAATCTTTTAATGAACAGCTTCAGCAATTTCTTAGCAAAGAAGTTGGCAGAATAAAATCTGATTACGAGTCGGTGCATGGCTTAAACCAACCTAACTAAAGATCCTGTACCTATTAGTTTAAACGTGGATCGGTGGGATAGTGCGCAATGGATTTATACTCACCTCCCATGTTTTTCAAAACATCACGCCAAAAATGGTCAGGATGAGTATCAAACAGAAAATCCTTATTAGTAGAGGTTACAATCCACGATTCGTCGGAATCCAGCTCCTCATCAAGCTGCCCAAAACCCCAGCCCGAATAACCCACAAAAAATCGAATATCATTGTTGGAAATGGTGTTTAAATTGATCAAAAGCTTTGCAGCTTCAAAATCACCTCCCCAAAAAACACCTTCGAGTATTTCAGATCCACCCGCAATTAAATCAGGACGTTTATGGATAAAATGAAGTGTATTTTTCTCTACTGGCCCGCCTAAGTACAAGGGAATATCTTGATAAATAGCCTCCTCCATCACATCTCCCAAAAAAACATCTGTGACTTGGTTCAAAACAAAGCCAAAACTACTTTCTGGATTGTAATCACATAAAAGCACTACTCCTCTTTCAAAATTAGGATCACCTAGGAAAGGCTTGGCTATCAATAAAGTCCCCTTTGAAACGGCATTCATAATTCAATTTTTTGAGTAAATCAATCATTATTGATAACTCAATATATTTATTTTATTTCAAAAACTATCAACCCATGGCTTCTTTTAACTATTTTAGCCTGTCCTAAAATAGGGTAATAGTATCTAAAAATCGAATTATAAATGGCATTAATAATACCAGTTCGCGGCCACAATCCTGAATTCGGAGAAAATGTATGGATGGCACAAAATGCAACCCTTGTGGGTGATGTACGTCTAGGAAACTACTGTACCGTGTGGTTCAATGCGGTTGTAAGGGGCGACGTCAATGCAATTCGCATTGGCGACTACTCCAATGTTCAGGATGGCGCCGTTATCCACTGCACCTATCAAAAGCACGCTACAACCATAGGAAGTTATGTTTCCATAGCCCATAACGCCATTGTTCACGGATGCACCATTGAGGACCACGTTCTCATTGGAATGGGAGCTATAGTAATGGATGGAGCCGTAATTGGAACGGGTGCAATAGTAGCCGCTGGTGCAATAGTAACACAAGGGACAAAAGTTCCTCCAGGGACCATTTACGCGGGTAATCCAGCAAAGTATCTCAAGGATGTATCTCCAGAGTTGACCGCCGCCATTGACCGTACGGCACATAATTACACTATTTATTCCGGCTGGTTTAAGGAGCAAGAATAAGTCATTTCATTTCCTTGCGCGCACTAATATAGCCCTTTACTACGGTGAAGGTAGTGATCGCAAGGAAAAACAAAATGATGTAATGTACGTAATCTACAATCCAAGGGAACCGCTCACCAAACAAAAAGCCTCCGCCAGTAAGTAAGCCAATCCAAATAGCAGCCCCTACCACATTATTTAGGAGGAAATAAGGAAAAGACATTTTCACAAGTCCCGCCAATATCGGTGCGAAAGTTCTAACTATTGGTAAAAAACGACTGATAATTAGCGTACGGCTACCGTATCTCTCAAAATACTCCCTTGTGGTAGCAATATGTTTTTTCTTAAAGAATAAAGAGTCTTTTTTATTTTCAAACATTCCCCCAAAATACTTCCCAAAAATATATCCTAAAAGGGAACCTAGAACGGCCGCGGTAAACATACATATCAACAAAATTGATATGGGAACTTCCAATATACCGGTCCCACAAAACACGCCGGCCAAAAAAACCAGATAATCCCCCGGTAAAAAGAAAGCAAAGAACAAGCCGTTTTCAGCGAAAATAATGATTGTGATCACCATCAAACCGCCCGTTCTGATTATTTCTTCTGAATTTAATAAGTATTGAAAAAACTCAATAATTGCATTCATAAATAGTAATTTAAAGCAACTGAAAATTATCGCTTATATTAACATTTTATTGTTATACAATAAAACTTTTCAAGTTCGTTCCTAATTTACTTTATCGAGATTTGCTTGGTATTGCCGTGGACTGTCAGGTTTTGCGAAACGCAATTATCCTGTAGCTTCCAGCCTTCCCGTTGCCGATACCAAAAGTCTTTATACAATCTCATTCGCGAAACGACCCATTCTCTCCCTCTATTTTATAAAATCGAAAGTATCCTTTTTAGGAGAGGAATATTAAGCCATTTCTGAAAGCTCCAGCCATCTTAATTCCTTAGCTTCCAGCTCCTTTGTAATTCTTTCTATTTCGCTTGACCAAGTCAATAATTCTTCATGTGATCCGCCCCCGTTTAATAGCTCAATTTGCTTGGCCTTTTTCTTCTCTAAATTAGCAAGTTCCGCCTCTAAACCTTCAAACTCCTTCTGCTCTTTAAAAGAAAGTTTACGTTTTGACGTGTCAGGAGCGGGAGTTTCAACCTTTGGCTCAATAATAACATTCGCTTTGATATTATTTCCATTAAGCTTTTGTTCCTTTTCTTTCTCGTCCTGATAACTTCGGAGTTCGGTATAGTTCCCTGGGAAATCACTTATTTCCCCGTTTCCTTCAAACACAAAGATATGTTCCACCAATCTATCTAAAAAGTAACGATCGTGAGAAACAATCATCAAACAACCTGGAAAGTTTGCCAAAAAGTCTTCTATGACATTTAAACTATCGATGTCCAAGTCATTGGTTGGTTCATCCAAAATCAAGAAATTCGGTTCTTTCATCAAGATGAGCAGAAGTTGCAATCTTCTTTTTTCACCACCACTCAATTTCGCTACAAAGTCATATTGTTTTTCGGGGGAGAATAAAAAAGCTTGTAGTAGGTGGGTAACCGTTACCGTTTCGCCGGTTCCTAAACGAACTACCTCTGCCACATCTTTCACTACGTCTATTACACGCTGCGTATCGTCAAACTTCATGTCCGACTGGCGGTAATATCCGAATTGTACCGTTTCACCTTTTACCACCTTACCTTGATCGGGCTCTAGCTCGCCCATAATCATATTAAGTAAAGTTGATTTACCCATACCATTTTTTCCAACCACACCAATCCGATCGCCTTTACGGAAGGTGTATTCAAAGTCATTGATCAGAGTTCTATCATCAAAAGCTTTCTTAACATGATCCAGCTCCACGATTTTACTACCTAGTCTGGAAGTTCTTACATTCAGTTCCAGCTGCGTATCAAATTTCTTTTGACTCGCTTTTTCTTTTAACTCTTCGAATGCATCCACACGATATTTTGCCTTGGTACCACGCGCCTTTGGCTGGCGTCGAATCCAGTCCAGTTCTTTCCGCATCAAATTGCGAGCTTTATCAATACCAGCCGCTTCCATTTCTTCTCTTTCCGCTTTTTTCTCCAAAAAATAGGAATAGTTACCTTTATAAGCATAAGCAGAACCATGATCCAGCTCCAAAACCTGATTACAAACGGTATCTAAGAAATAGCGATCGTGGGTCACTACAAGCAAAGTGGTGTTTTGGGTATTCAAATAATTCTCAAGCCATTCCACCGTATCCAAATCCAAATGGTTGGTGGGCTCATCGAGAATTAATAAATCGGGATCTTCCAATAATATTTTTGCCAAAGCAACGCGTTTTCGCTGCCCCCCCGAAAGTGTTCCGTAAAGGCTATCTGTATGATGGATTCCCAATCTGCCCAATATTTCTTTGGTTTTTGATTCAAAATCCCAGGCATTAAGCGTATCCATATCCCCCATCAAATCCATCATGGCTTCATGATCATCTGCCTCTAACGCATTTTCATATTTTTTTACAACCTGTGCTACCGGATTATTCGATGAAAATATAACTTCCATAATGGGCAGCGACTCATCAAACGATGGACTTTGATCCAAATATCCTACACGGATGTCTTTTCTAATACTTACTTCTCCTTCTGAAGCTGGAATTTTACCGGTCAAAATATTCAAAAAAGTAGTTTTTCCAGTACCGTTTGTACCGATGAGTGCTACTTTATCCCCTCTGCTAATTCCAAAATTCACATTTCTAAAAAGCCATTTATCGGCAAATGACTTGGCAATATTTTCTGCTGAAAGATAATTCATCTATATAAATCTAATTCTGTTTGTACAAAGGTAGGATAGTTATCAAAGAAAAAATTGGTTTTCATAAGGTAAATACCATAATATTGCTCTTTATAATAAGTTAGATGATTCCTATTGAACATATCATTTTATCATGTACAAAAAATTTATTCTTCTATTACCTTTCCTTTTAATTGGCTTTAAGTCGCAAAGTCAAACTAAAGATTTTAAACATTACACACAAAAAATTGGTGGTAGCACCCAAGTTTACGATATGGTGGCTATCCCTGGCGGTGAGTTTGAAATGGGGAGTCCGGCAACCGAAAAGGGGCATCAAGAGGATGAAGGGCCTCAACACAAAGTAAAGATTGAACCTTTTTGGATGGGAAAATACGAGGTGATCTGGGATTTGTACGATTTGTACGCTTTCAAGAACATGGAAAAAGAAATGGCAGCCAGAAACCCAGACCCCGACAAAAGTGTGCTTAAAACGGACGCCAGTACCCGTCCCAGCCCTCCTTATGTTGATATGTCCTTCGGTATGGGTCGCGAAAATTATCCAGCCATCAATATGACACAATATGCGGCAATTTATTTTTGCAAATGGCTGTATGAAAAAACAGGAATATTTTATAGGCTTCCTACCGAGGCGGAATGGGAATATGCCTGTCGCGCAGGTTCCAAAACGGCCTATTCTTTTGGTAACGACCCTTCCAAACTGGATGAGTTCGCTTGGTACAGCAAAAATAGTGATGGAGCTTATAAAAAAATTGGCTTAAAAAAACCAAATGCTTGGGGCCTTCATGATATGCACGGAAATGTAATGGAATGGACATTGGACCAGTACGTACCCGACTACTATGCGTCGCAACCTGCCGGTGAAAAATTCGCTCCAGTATCTGAACTTTACCCCACTGCCGTAAGAGGTGGATCCTGGGACGATAATCCGGAAACGCTTCGTAGTGCGGCAAGAGTAGCTTCCAAGGCAGAATGGAAAATATTAGACCCGCAATTGCCCAAAAGTGAATGGTGGATGACCAGTGCTTCCTTTGTCGGTTTTAGAGTGGTAAGACCCGTTAAAGTGCCTTCCAAAGAGGAAATTGCTGCCTACTATAATCCTCCATTAATCGAAGATTATTGATACATATTTAATTCTTAAACCTTAATAAAATGGATAAAAACAGAAGAGATTTTTTAAAAGCAACTGGTATCATTGCCGGTGGTGCTATGCTCAAGCCGATGTCAGGCTATGGAGCAAATAGCAATGTAGACGATGTGATCCGGGTAGCCTTGATTGGATGTGGTGGACGCGGAACGGGTGCTGCTGCTCAGGCATTAAGTACAGCTCAAAATGTACAAGTGGTTGCCATGGCCGATGCCTTTAAAGATCGGTTAGATGATTCCTATAAAAACTTGACAGCCAAAAAATATAAAAATGCAGCGGGTGCTTTTGTGGATACCAAAACAAAAGTAAATGTTCCTGACGAGCGTAAATTTGTGGGCTTCGATGCCTACAAAAAAGCCATCGCTCTTAAAGATGTTGATGTAGTGATTCTGGCAACCCCTCCCGGGTTCAGACCATGGCATTTTGAAGAAGCTGTCAAAAACAACAAACAAGTATTTATGGAGAAACCGGTAGCTACAGACGCACCTGGTATCCGTAAGGTGCTTGAGGTGGCAGAAGAAGCTAAACGTAAAAAGCTCAATGTGGTGGTGGGTTTACAGCGTCATTACCAAGCCAATTACCTAGAAGCGATCAAAAGAATTAAAGATGGTGCGATAGGAGATATAGTAGGTGGACAGGTATACTGGGTAGGTAGCAGCCCTTGGGTTCGTGAAAGAAAGCCCGAATATACTGAAATGGAGTACCAAATGAGAAACTGGTACTACTTTAACTGGTTATGCGGAGACCATATTTCCGAACAACATGTTCATAATATTGATGTTGCAAACTGGGTGAAAGGTGCGTATCCTGTAAAAATACAGGGGACGGGTGGTCGTCAAGTACGTACAGGCAAAGAGTATGGTGAAATTTTTGATCACCATACATTGGATATGGTTTATGCAGATGGCACCGTAATATCAAGTCAATGCCGCCAGTTTCAGGGAACTTGGAACCGAGTTGATGAAGCATTTGTAGGTACCAAAGGCCGTATTGATAGCTTTGATAACAAACGTACCGTATTACAGGACTATGCGGGTGGTGTTATTTACCATCATAACGATAAAGAGGATAAGAACCCCTATCAGGTGGAACACGATAGACTTTTTGAAGCAATTGCTAAAGGTGAATACAAATACGCCGATGCTGAAAATGGCGCAAAAAGTACTATGACTTCCATCATGGGACGTATGGCTACTTATTCTGGCAAAATGATTACGTGGGATGAAGCTATCAATTCTGATATCAATTTGTTCCCTGACAGGTTAGCGTGGGATGCAATGCCTAAAATTGTACCTGGACCAGACGGTCACTACCCCGTTGCTGTGCCTGGGAAAACGCAGGTTATTTAATTCAAAAGCAAAAAGAGGAGCACTTCCTCTTTTTGCTTTTCTTCTTTTCTATACGACTTCACTCACTTTTTACCACAGTTCTTGTGAAACTAAATCTTGGTAATTCTATTGTTATCCTTATAGCTGGATTGGTAATCGTTATCGTAGGAGTTTTTGTTAATTTAAAAAGCATTAGCATTAGTAATCCCGTGGTTTTCGCAGGATTGGCTATTTCTTTTCTGGGAACAATATGCACTGTTCTTAGTCTCAATATGAGAAAAAAGAAAAGGAATTAAATTTTAGCGCTCTTATTTCTCAGGTAAAAGTCTGCTAATACTATTGCTGCCATCGCTTCTACAATAGGTACTGCCCTAGGTACAACACAAGGATCATGCCTCCCCTTCCCTTGCACAATAGCCGGATTTCCATGCTTATCAACACTATCCTGATCCTGCATTATCGTGGCAACGGGTTTAAAAGCTACCTTGAAATAAATATCCTCTCCATTAGAGATCCCTCCTTGAATTCCTCCCGAATAATTGGTTTTGGTAAATACCTTACCTGCTTCATCGGTGTAAAATGCATCATTATGTTGAGACCCTAGCATCGCTACACCGTCAAATCCTGACCCATATTCAAACCCCTTGACAGCGTTAATACTTAGCATAGCCTTACCCAATTCGGCATGAAGTTTGTCAAATACAGGCTCGCCCCACCCCACTGGAACACCAGTGGCTACACAGCTAACTACCCCTCCAACAGAATCCCCATTTTTGCGGACACCATCTATAAAATCAAACATGCGCTGCGCTAGTTCGGGATCGGGGCAACGAACATCGTTGGTTTCCGTTATAGACAAATCTAGCTCCTGATGACTCTTGTCAAGTTTTAATAGTCCCACCTGACTGACATATGCCTGTATTTCAACTCCTAGCTGCTTTAATAAAGACTTAGCAATAGCACCAGCAGCAACTCGGGCGGCAGTCTCACGGGCAGAACTTCGTCCTCCACCGCGATAGTCTCTAATTCCATATTTTTCCTGATAGGTATAATCCGCATGAGATGGACGATACTGATCCGAAATATGAGAGTAGTCCTTACTCCGTTGGTCTTGGTTACGGATTAATATAGCTATGGGCGTACCCGTAGTTTTATTCTCAAAAACACCAGATAAAACTTCAAACTCATCCGCCTCTTTTCGTTGGGTGGTAATTTTTGATTGGCCTGGCTTTCTTCTAGTCAGTTCACTTTGAACAAAAACAGGATCAAAATCAACCCCTGCGGGACACCCATCAATCACTACACCAATTCCTGAACCATGTGATTCACCGAAAGTTGAAATTTTAAAAATTTCTCCGTAATTACTTCCCATACTAATGTTTTCTAAATATCCAGACCGTTAACAATAGCAATACTATAGCTATTACATTGGTCAAATTTTTTAATATCTCTCTATAATTTATTGTTGTCTTGGTGGTTACCAAGTTCTCTAGATTATCATAAATACCTAAAGAATGGCTCAAAGATAAATTACCTAATTTGTAATCTTCTCCTCTTACCTCTAAAATTTTATCAGAATGTAAGGTATCGTATACGGCTTTCACCGGATCAAAGAAAACCCATTGAAAATACCGGTCCAACGGAAACTTCCCATCATTCCTTGGTACTACGATATAATCAAAAGCTTTTTCTCCCGAAACACCACTGGAATTTCTCGTAACTACATGAGAAATTTCGGGGGTATAAAAATCAAATGCGGAGTTGGGTATGATTTCCGGAGCAGGTATATTTACAATATTCCCTTTTCCCCGAATGATATAGTTATATCGCACACTTTCACCTGGAAAAACAGTTTCACTGGTCAGCTTTTCTACTAACGAAAACACGCCCACAGATACCTGATCACGTAAAGGATGCGGAGGCAACGGTTTTACTTGTACTTTAAAAGGCCTGTTGTAAAAAGTTTTAATCACTTTTTTTTGGACATTTACAGCCCCCATCCTATCCACCACTAGCATACTAAGGCCCACTGATGGAAACCAAATATCTTCTAGTTTTAAAGGAAAGAAAGTTGCTTTAAACATATTATACTCGGTATAAGCCTGTCCTCTAATAGTTACTTTTCGCTTAACAATTTCTTCAATCCCCGTATTTTCCTCCCAACAACCCGCCGGCCTAATTTTTTTTAGAATTTCCTGAAATTGCGCATTAAATTGGTAAAATTCCATTTCCACCGGAGCCGCCTCCGATATAAACAAAGATATACTTAATGAAAAACCTTCCCTGATATAGACCGAAGTGTTATTAACTGCCACTGAAAAAAATACTTCATCATTATTTTGCTCAGTGATATTTAGTTCTGTGGTTTCAACAGGATCTGCATTTCCTGTATCTGAAAAGAATATAGTAGTTTCATGGGAAATTATGTCTTCATTATTTACCATAAGACTAAACTCCGGTATGAGGTACTTCCCCACTTTACTAGCAAAATACTCTTGACTGATGGTTTGCATGACAATTCTTTTCCCATCCACCATTCGAACCTCGCTGGTAGCCGATTTGCTTCTCTTCTCTAACTCAGCAATATCTGGAAAAACTATAGAAGGCCGCTTATCCGAATCGGTAATCACGACGGAAATTACAAAGGCCTCGGTTAGTTTTAGCTGTTTACTATTAAAATGTATGGTAGCGACACTATTTTTGCTCTGAGCAAAAATAGTGATAGAAAAACACAAAATAATACCTAATAAAATATATGCTTTCATCAAATATATTCGTTAAATTTAGGGTATAATAGACTATTGATAAAATTTAACGCTACTATATGACTAACTTCTAGAATAAATAGTAACTTCCCTAAACCGCAAAACTATATAAGAAATGGCCTCAATGCTTGAATACATTAAAATTATTCTGCAAAAGGTAAGTTTTGACCGTAAGTTGTTTGAAAAGGAATTACGTAAAGCGATCAGAATGCTAATGCCGGCCGAAGTGAAACGTCTGAGGCAGTGGTGCTATGAAAACTATGGCTCACTTCACTTACCCGTACTAAACAGCTGCTTTACAATAACATAACGAAATCATTACTTATCCGATAAAAAATTAACCCTCTTAGTTCAGAACTAAGAGGGTTAATTTTTTAATAGGAAAGCTTACTTATTAGCAGAGGCTTCGGCCTGTGGTTGATTTAAACCAAGTCCTTCCTTTGCATTTGCATTGTCTGGATCAATTTTTAACAATTTCTCCCAAATTACTTTTGCCTTATCAGGATTGTTCATCGTGGACTGATAATAAATTCCTAGATACTGATAAGCAAACTTTAGGTAGCTATTGTATTTCGAAGGATCTTCATCCTTTTCAGCTAATTCCGCAAGTTTCTCATAATAAGGGGCAGAAATACCCTTATCTACATTTTCTTGTCTGTCATAAGCATTATATAGGGAACTTGCTCTCCAATAATAGGCGTATGGCCAATCTGGTGTTTTTACAGCTACAGCTGCAAAGCTAGAATCGGCAGATAAATACAAACTTTTCTTCTTTTGAGCTATGGCAGCGCTATCAGGAGAACCTGCTGCTACTAAACTCGTAGACCACTGGAAATAAGACAATCCCAAAGAGAACAAGTCATTAGGACTCGCTTTCAAAGTATCTAATTGAATACCCTTTTTGAATACCGGAGCAGCCTTTTCGTAATCTTTTGCACCGTAGTATAAAGCGGCAACTTCTTTGTAGGTTGCAGCTGCATCAGTAGCACTGGTATCCATATCAGCACCTTTCAAGATATACTGCATACCTAGTGAATCATAACCCTTTCCATCAGTGTTAGTCAAATTATATGCCTGACCCATATATTTGTAATCGTCACCAATTACTTTATCAGGAGCTTCAGCAATAAATTTATTAATATAATCTATTGATTTCTCAGGTTCGTTGATTTTTAAGTAAGACCAACCATACATTCTGTCAATCATAGGATCGGCTGATTTACCTTTTAGACCATCCAACAATTTAATGGTTCTATCATAGTCATCAGCAACAAATGTGAATTTTGTAGCCCGTAACTGCATTTCAGGATCAGTTGTAGCACTTTTCTCTAGGTATAGATCATAGTTCTCTGCTGCTCTTTTGTATTGCTTACCTAGGAAGTATAACTCCGCTAAGTCTTTGTAAGCAGGTGCAAAGTTAGGATCAGAATCAATGGCTTTTTTGTAATTTTCAAGCGCCAAATTATAGTTTTTACCTCTAAGATAAATCTGCCCGATTCTGTTGTGAGCTACTGCATAATTGGGTTTTACACCAAGCGCATACTCATAAGCTGTTGCAGCAGGACCACCTTCATTTTTTAACATAAGGGCATCTCCTTTGGCAAGGTAAGCATCCGCCAAGGTGTTATCTCTTTTAATGGCTTCATCCAATAGTCGGATAGCTTCAGCAGGGTCGTTGTTTTTTTCGAATAAGGTATAAGCTTCTCCAATTCTAAAAAGCACCTCTGCATCCTTTTTCTTTTTCTTCTCCGCTTCATCAAAAAGCTCCTTTGCAGCAGCTTTATTACCTTTCTGCAATTCTAAGGTTCCAAGACCCACCTTATTGATATATGATTTTGAATCTATTTCAAGACCTTTATCAAAAGCTTTTTTGGCTTCGTCAAACTGATTATTTTTGGTATAGAAATACCCTAAATAATACTGATTATCAGCATTTGTACCATCCGCAGCTAAGTTTTTGAAAATTTCACCTGCCTCTTTAAGCTTTTCGCCATGCAATAAGGCGATTCCGTCCTGAAGGGACTGTGCGTGTACATTTAACAGTGCAAATACACCAAACACCAATAATACTAATCTAATTCTCATGTTTTTATACATTTTTTACCCGGTTAATTTAATGATAAAAAATTTGGCTATTCAATAACAAATTCCAAATGTAACAAATTCTGTAAATAAAATTAAAAATCCATGCCAGTAGTAAGCTCTAATTCACGAGGATAAGGTATTTTAGGTAATAACCCCATCTTTTGAATAATTAAACCACCAACATCTCGTGCGATGTAAGTCATAAGTCCACCACCCAGTCCCGAATACCCTTCTCTGCTTAAAATATAAAGCTCGCGATGCAGTGGATATCTTTTAAATTCCAAACCACCTTGAAAAGGTTGAATATATTCGTTGATGGATGCAGGGGTACTACTTTCGGATATACCAATAACTCTAATTCCTTTAGATAAACGTTCGGAGCGTAATGAATGTCCATCACTAATCCAGTTCACACCGATAAACCCAAGATATTTAGGGTTTTCACGTACCATCTCAATTACCTTTTCATTAGAACCAGCAGCAATAATTCTTAAATTTTCGATCGTGGTCAAGCCGAATTTTTCAATCACAAAATTCAGGTTACTAGCATTCACATTATCAAAGACCAGTGTAATAAGTCCGCTCACATTACCACCATCCAGTTGTTCCCAAGATTTAATCTCACCTTTAAGAATACCTTCCACTTCCCGTAATGTAAAAAGACTATCTGTGTTGTCCTTGTCAATGAGTAGTGCCAAACCATCCGTTGCAATATGTTGCGCTTTCTGAAAGCCCTTTTGCTTTCTAATAATCTCCTTTTCCTTATCATTCAACTCTCTGGTTGCAAATACAATTCTGGCACTGTCCTGAAGGAGTTGTAAAATTGCATTTTGCTCTGGCTTATAATCTAAGATAAAATGCGTGTTCGGGTAAATACCCTCATAGGCATTAGTAAGAGCATCCACAATTGGCTTAAAAGATTCATCAGCAGCAATTGTAATTTCCCCTTTACCTGGATTATCTAACGTCTGTTCTGAAGTACAACTCCAATTCAGACAGGAAAATAAACCGAACATTAAAAGCCAAACAATATTTCTCATCATTCCTTTTGATCTAAACTTATTCTTTTCCATACCCGGTAAGCCCTAAGACAACCATATAAAAAAAGTATACCAGCAAAGGCATAGCGTTGAATACTACCAACTGGCATCAAACTAAATGACAAGG
>CAXBLH010000066.1:0-17031 GCA_963976315.1 uncultured Dyadobacter sp. | reverse complement strand
CCTATATGTCTACCGTATCTGGGAATGACGGTGTGACCACTATCACGGTCTCTTTTAATGTAGGAATAGACCCCGACTTAGCGGCAGTTAACGTCCAAAATAGGGTTCAAACCGTAATTGATGAACTTCCTGAAGAAGTTATAAAAGCGGGTGTTACTACTGAAAAAGAAGTAAACAGTATGCTCATGTATCTGGATATTATGTCCTCCGATACCACTGTAGCAGAAGACTTTGTTTACAACTTTGCAGATATCAATATTCTTAAAGAATTGAAAAGAATTGATGGTGTGGGGAGAGCGGTAATCATGGGTAGTAAAGATTACTCGATGCGTATTTGGCTAAAACCAGACCGGATGAATAGCTATAATGTATCTGCCGATGACGTTGTAAGCGCCATTCGTGAGCAAAGCGTAGTGGCAGCTCCAGGTAAAACGGGGATAAGTTCTGGTAAAGAAGTTCAGATGTTACAGTATGTATTAAAATATACCGGTAAACTTTTTGAACCCGTACAATATGAAAATATTGTAATCCGTGCGAACTCAGACGGATCGATGTTGAAACTAAAAGATGTAGCGGATGTTGAATTTGGGTCTTTGGAATACGATATGGCCTCCAAGTCTAATGGAAAGCCTTCGGCTTCAATCATGCTAAAACAACGTCCAGGTTCCAATGCACAGGAGGTAATCAAAAATGTAAAGACACGGGTTGCTGAATTAAAGGAAACAACCTTTCCAGCCGGTATGGATTACTCGGTTTCATACGATGTGTCCCGCTTTTTAGATGCATCTATACATGAGGTGGTAAGAACCCTTATCGAAGCCTTTATATTGGTAATCATCATCGTGTATCTGTTTTTGCAGGATTTCCGATCTACGGTAATACCAGCACTTGCTGTGCCTGTGGCCCTGATTGGTACCTTCGCATTTATGCAGCTCTTTGGATTCTCTATTAACTTACTGACCCTGTTTGCCTTGGTTTTGGCTATTGGGATTGTGGTGGATAATGCCATTGTCGTCGTCGAGGCCGTGCATGCAAAAATGGCAGAAAAGCACTTAGATGCAAAAGAAGCCACCATCGAATCTATGAAGGAAATGAGCGGTGCTATTATTGCCATTACTTTGGTGATGTCTGCGGTATTTGTTCCGGTAGCGTTTATGTCTGGCCCAGTAGGAGTTTTCTATCGCCAATTTTCTATTACGCTGGCTATATCAATTGTCATTTCCGGTATTAATGCCTTAACGCTTACACCTGCTTTGTGTGCGCTGATGCTAAAAAACACCCATGGGCAGCCTTCTAAAAACACCCCCATTGACCGTTTCTTTAGGGGCTTTAACAACGGCTACGATGCCTTGTCAAATAAATACCGCGGTTTGCTATCGGTGATTGCAAGCCGTAGAGTAATTACCATAGGTCTTTTAATCGCATTTTGTGCTGGAACCTATGGGGTAAATAGTATCCTACCCACCGGATTTATCCCCACAGAAGATCAAGGTGTAATTAACGTGAATGTTACCACTCCAGTGGGTGCTACGGTAGAAAGAACAGAAGCCGTATTGGATGAAATCCAGAAAGTAGCGGAAGGTATCGATATCGTTGAATCAGTTTCTACCCTATCGGGTTATAGTTTGATCACTGAGTCGGCGGGTTCCTCTTATGGTATGGCACTCATTAACCTTAAACCTTGGGATAGCAGAGACCAGTCTGTAAAAGATATCATAGCAGTTCTTGAAAAAAGAACCCAACACATTACGGATGCCGATATACAGTTTTTCCCACCTCCAACAGTACCTGGATTCGGTAACTCTAGTGGATTTGAGCTTCGTGTACAGGATCGTACGGGTAGCGAGGATTTGCAAAAAACTGCTGAAATAACCAATCAGTTTGTAAAAGAACTTACAGAAACGCCTGAAATCATGAATGCTTTTAGCAGTTTCGATGCCAGTTTCCCGCAGTATATGATTCATATTGATCCAGACATTGCAGCGAAAAAAGGGGTATCCGTAGATGTAGCTATGAGCACCTTGCAAACCCTAGTAGGTAGTTTTTACGCCTCAAACTTTATTCGTTTCGGTCAAATGTACAAGGTAATGGTGCAGGCCGACCCAGAATACCGTAGAAAACCAGAGGATATTTTAAGGTTTTATGTCAAAAATAACCGGGGTGAAATGGTGCCTTTCTCTACCTTTATTACTATGGAAAGAGTATATGGCCCTGAGCTTTTGACTAGGTATAATATGTTTACATCGGCCATGATCAATGGGGATGCCGCTCCTGGGTATAGTAGCGGGGATGCCATCAAGGCAGTTGAAAGAGTTGCCGCCAAAAAACTTCCAAAAGGATTTACCTACGACTGGTCTGGAATGACCCGTGAAGAGATATTATCAGGTAATCAGGCCGTTTATATTTTCGGGATTTGTTTACTTTTTGTGTACCTACTACTAGCGGCACAATATGAAAGTTTCTTGTTACCATTACCAGTAATCCTTTCGTTACCTACCGGTATTTTCGGTGCGTTTTTGGCCTTGAAATTAATGGGACTTGAAAACAATATATATGCACAGGTTTCGCTCGTCATGCTCATCGGGTTATTGGGTAAAAATGCCATTCTGATCGTGGAGTATGCCATCATCCGTCAAAAAGAAGGACGAAGCGTACTCGATGCAGCACTCGAAGGCGCCACCGAACGTCTACGCCCGATATTAATGACCTCATTCGCATTTATTGCCGGGCTTATTCCCTTGGTAACTGCCTCAGGCGCCGGGGCTATCGGTAACCGCTCCATTGGTACAGCCGCAGCCGGCGGTATGTTTGTAGGTACCTTGTTTGGTGTAATTATCATTCCTGGTCTTTATATCCTGTTTGCAGGTATAGGAAGTAAAAAAGCACCGCCAGTCACGGAGGCCACGGAAACTGAGGTAGCGATTGAACCACAATAACCAAGTGGGCTAATAGGCCTTTTTTATTAAATACACTTGGTAGCGAAAAAAATAGATCTTAATTAAGACATGAAATTAAATACAAGCTATAAATACATAATCGTAACCGTCCTGCTGACGGTTACGATGGTCAGTTGTAAATTAACCGACCCAATCCAGCATAAAGAATCACTCAAAGCTCCAGAAAACTTTGCGATTACATCAGATTCAACAGGAATTGGCAACCAACGATGGAGCGACTTTTTTAAGGATCGTAAATTAAAGGCATTGATTGATACAGCTATTCATAACAATCTAGACATCCAGATGGCTGTTCAAAGGATAGAAATGGCACAAACCAATATCCTGGTGAGCCGGGGCGCAATGCTGCCGATGGTTAATGCCGAAATAGCCGGAGGTGGACGAAAATTTGGTGAATATACCATGGACGGTGTCGGGAATTACGATACCAACTTCTCCCCTAATTTGAATGATGACAGACTTTTGCCCGCTCCTTTCCTACCCGATTATTTTGTTGGACTCAAAAGTTCTTGGGAGATTGACATTTGGGGGAAGTTACGTACGCAAAAAAAAGCGGCCTATTACCGGATGTTAGCTACCGAAAAAGCCAAGCAAGCCATCACAACACAACTGGTAGCCGATGTAGCGAGTTTATATTACAACCTCGTATTCCTAGATACTGAGCTGGATATTATCCGTAAAAACATACGTTTACAACAAACGGCTGTTGAAACCATCACCATCCAAAAAGAAGGTGGGCGTGCCAATGAGCTGGGAGTACGGCAATTCGCTGCCCAGTTGCTAAATACCCAAGGTTTGGAAGTACAAATCTTGCAGCAGATTAACGAAACGGAAAATAATATCAATGTACTATTAGGCCGTTTCCCGCAACCGATCAGTAGAGGTACCAGCTTGGAACAAAATACCCAGTTGATTGCCGAAGCAGGTGTTCCTGCTCGTATGCTCTTGCGCAGGCCAGACGTTCAACAATCCCTGCTGATGCTTTCAGCCTACTATGCAGACCAACAAGTAGCGCAGTTAGCATTTTTACCTTCCCTTAATATTACTGCGCTATTAGGGTTTAATGCTTTCAAAAGTAAACTACTGTTTTCTCCAGGTTCCATTGCATACTCTGCCTTAGGCGGCTTAACCGCTCCTATTTTTAACCGTACCTTTTTAAAAGCTGGACAAAAGCGCGCAGAAGCAGCCAGTAAAGAAGCTTTATTATCCTATAACCAAACGGTGCTGACCAGTTTTAAAGAAGTAACTACGGGTCTCAAAAAAATGGACTATACCAACCAGCTAACCATCTTTAAAAAGAAGGAAGTAGAGGTTTTACAACAGGCGGTTGCTACCTCCCAAGACCTATTCCTTAGTGGATATGCTACCTATTTAGAAATTATTACAGCGCAAAAAAGTGTAATAGAAGCTGAACTTGGCCTGGCCAACGTACAACGTCAACAATATTTAACGCTTATTGAACTTTACCGATCACTTGGTGGCGGTTGGGAATAACCACGATATTTAAAATTCAAAATCGCAATCGTCTTCATAGACGTTTGCGATTTTTTTTTGTGCTCACAAAGCGCCTAACAACTATTCGAACATTCCCTTTCACGACTAATTTGAATGACGTCTCAGAAAGTATTAACAAACTAATACCAGATCGCAAACGCACAGAATGATGTTATAAATTGAAAATTAATTTCCCGTATTAATAGAATCAGATATAATAAAAAACCGTTAACTTGTTTTACATTCAATAAACTAAATCGGCCATGAACAAATATATTTCTAAAATCAAAGGTGGAGTTCTACTCTTTGGAATTCTCTGTTTATTGGCAATTTCCTGTAAAAAGAAAGAAACAGATCCATACGCAAACTGCGGTTGTGCAGGTGAAACCACCCAAATAATAAACAATGAAAAAGCAAAATATTTGGGATATGGCTATTTCACATTAATTGATTCAAAGACTCAAATATTCGTTGGACTCAGGGCCTGTAAAACCGATACCATCTGGAAAAAAAGTGAATCCGATAGCTTAGTTGCCAATTATATTATTTCGGGAGAAATAAAGAAAGGATGTTTTTCTGGCCCAAGACTAATGGTACAACCAGTTGATTTCGTCGTTACCAAAATTGAGAAAATTAACTAGTATTCTCGAATCTAAAATATTCAGTATCCCCCAATGGTGGATTTGGGAACAACATCAAAATCATCCGCATAAACCAATTTATTGTTTTCGTCAAAAACCTTCACATCATCCAGCTTCCCAGAGCCTTTAGTGTTAAATAGTAAGCCTCTAAGCTTCGTAACGTCTTCAGCAGGATATTCAAAATCACTGAATGCTTTGCTGTCCAGGAAAATCAAACCCTTCCCATTTTTTAATTCGATTCGTACGCTTGTCCATTCTTCAAATAAATACTGACGATTAAACGAGATCAGATTATAATCTAAATTATAGTCTGTAAAGTCAAAAGTGCATCCTTTTCGACGGAATGTAACTGATAAGTCAAATTGATTATCAGAGATTAAATGAAAACCAGTATCATAACAACTCAAACCATATTCGTCGGGAGAATTTTTGGTACGGAACTCAACAGCCATTTGATTTACATCGACTCCGAAATCTTTTACTAAGGTATATTCGCAACCATAATTGATTCTATCCTCCGGCAAGGCCAACTTTTCTGGATGCAGATAAAGAGCTCCATCTACATAATAATCCCGTTTTGGGTACAACCGACTGCGATCTCCATTGCCAAATTGCGTAGTCCATACCGCCCAACCATCCGATTTTATTTGAATGGTGGTCTCTGTTAAAATCTGCTTACCGTATTTTATTTGAATGGGCCATATTCCTGGCTTATAGAAAACAAAATTAAATGTTCCTCTTGGCTCCTTTAAAACTTGAAAAGCCTCATCCAAAACACCAGTCTGACCGCCGAAATACACAATAGCCGAGTCAATAGATAAGGAGCTAAAATCATAAGAGAAATCTGCCATACAGGGATTAAAATCGTGCGAGCGCCTGATTAATTTCAAGGAGACTTTCGCCTTTTCGTCTTCGGTAAAAATTCGATTCTTTTGCCAATTCCCGTAGCCATAAAAACCTACAAAGAGAGACAAAAAAACAAATAACGCTACAAATATGTATTTCCAGTAGTACTTTCGTTTGGGTGGTTCAAGCTGCAAAGGATCTTGTAGCATGTTATATCGAATGACTGGAAATAAAGTGGTGATATGGTAATGATTTACCGTCTGCGGCAATGTTACTTGGAATTGCGTCTGTACATAATCTTCCCAAGAATCAAAGTTTAAATATACGGCAAATGCATTTCTGGTTTTATCGTCAAAGCTTTTTTGAAAGTTCAAATCCAAAAATCGTCGGACCGTATCTTTACTGATAATCATATCAAACGGAATTTCCTTGCCATACCGTTTTTCAATAGATTGGTCAATATCCTCTTGGATAACCGTATAGAACTTATTCTTCTTTTTTAGTTTCTGATGCCCAAGGAATTCACGACCAAAATCCATCCATTTCTCGTCCCATTCCTGCACAATTTTATGAATGGCGGCTAGCCGAAGTTGTAGTGTATGATTTTGCTCAGCATTCATATATCCTTATTTCTACCGAATTAAACGCTTATATTTTTAAGCAAGCCCCTAGTAGTCATCTTGCTTGGCTTGCATAAATCGAATTATTGACAATGATACCGTTATAAACTTTATTTGCCAATACTAATAAATAAAATAAAAACAATTACAGAAATACTATACACACAAACTACTTAAAAGTAACTAAAAAGTTAAGCTTACCCTCTTTATGGAGCCGGTTTAAAAATCATCCGAGCTCTTTAAAAAACATGAGATTTTACGTAATCAAAATTAAAATCTATGAATAACACTACCGCACTAATTAGGGATTTAAGAACCACTTTATTCTCAAAAATCAAAAATGAATGGCATGAAAAATGGGCACTGAATCACGGCAATCAGTTTGAATGTCTCTCCAAACTCCCAAGCCAAAATGCATTTTTCGAATGCCTTGTCGATGACATTGATCAAGAATTGGACGCGCATCTTGGCGTTAAGTCCGTAGATTACTTTATTACCAAACATACCATCCGACGTTTTTTGGACGCCGAGTACCATGGAGGTTTCAATATCAAAACCAAAACTGCGATAGCACTATACTGTGGCTATGTAGACTGGAACCAGTTTATCAAAGAGCAGCAGCATAGCAAGCAAGAATTTATAAGAGAAGAGTTACAAAACCAAGGTAATCCTGCCGCAGTTAAGGTCGAGGAGACGATAAAAGCAAGGCCATTTACTATTAAAATAACCCCAACTGTCTGGAAGGTAATTGGTGGCATAGCCTTTTTAATTTTGACAGGCATCTTCGCCATGAATGCATTTTCAACGGCAAGTCAAGCACCAATGTCTGTTGACGGCCTTTTTAACATCGTTCGCAATGCTAATCAGGCTGAACTGCGTGCCTATCAAACATTAAGCAAAGAAGACCTTAAAAAGCTACACGACTACTTTGAATCCAATAGTTCGGCACTAAGAAAAATAGACCAAGTGGTAATAGACAGTAAAGCCAAAAACCGCACCATCACCAATAACCATAACCCATCGACCTTCGACATCCTGGATCTCTCCCTCGTTGAGCTAAAAGAAAACCAAGCGCTTATCAAGTCGCACGAATACTGGTATATGAAATGGTTTGACAACACCACCAACGACTATATCAGCTACGTATACAAAAGCACGAATACCCAATATTACCTCCTGGTAAAACAAGGCAACACCTGGAAAATCAGAACAAACGCCTATCCGTTGGCGGAGGAGTATGTTGCTGGAAAATAAGGGGTTGTGGTTTTGCAAAGGTTTTGCAAAGGGGGTGCGAAGGAAAATGATTAATAATTTAATTCATTCGCTCCTAAGATTGAAAGTCTAATAACTTGATTTTTTGTAATAATTCAAACATTGAATAATCATGAAGAAATATTTGCTGACTCTTTACTTACTTTTTATTATTTCCCAGTCTTTTGCACAATACACCACTAGCCCATCCTCAACTGGTTTTAATAACGCCAGTTTTAGTACGTGCGGTACAAATCAATTTTGTGATTACAACTACCTTGGTGGTGAAATAAAAATGTTTGTGGACAGGATAGTTGGTAACACAGCATATTTTAGAATTGTCAAATGTGCGGCTTCTGCAAATCCATTAAACGTACCCCAATTTTCTACATTCGGATATGTTTTTTTAAAGCGTAATAGTTTATGTGGTGTAATCGAGAATCAGGCGGCAGTTTCTGGCACTTCAACGTATTATGAAATTGCCGTGACCTTAACTCCGACTCAATCAATAACTGATTATTATGCAGTTTATATACCTGATTATGACCCTGGAAATCCTTATGGTAATTATGCACGATATGGCTCAGGGAAAATTTCTGTTACTGGCTCTAATACAAGTACTCAATTGAATGAGCCTTTGTTGACGTATCCCACACAAGGTGTCCAATTGGCAGTGACTGGGAATATAACCCTACAATGGAATAAAAATGAAAATCCAAGTGGAACAGATTATCAAATACGATTACATAATTTAACGGACGATAATTATCCTCTGAATTACCTTAGTGTTGGGGATGTTAGTTCTAAGGGGGTAAATATCTCTTTTGGTAAGAGCTATCAATGGGTTGTGCGGGCGGTAAAGTCAGGTTATATTACTTCTGAATCAGCACCTACCACTTTTCAAGTGGATAATCTGGCTTTGAACGTTGGTTCAAATGGTATTTCACCCACGACAGGCATTCAAAATAGTACAGTAATTAATTTTAGTGCTTTTGTGAACAATATTAATGCAGCTCCCTACCCAGCACCAACAGTAGATCTTGATCTTAAACGACCAGATGGCACTATATTTACTCAAGTTAATTTGCCCTTATCCAACAACCATTACATTCATTCTCAGACAATGCAACAAAGCGGTACTTATCAATATCGATTCATTGCGTATCAAGGGACAAGAACTAACAAAGCAACAGACTGGGTTAGCTTTAATATTACCCCTCCGGCTCCGCCAGTTACAATATCTTCATTTCCATCTACTGTAAAATGGAATTGCCAGCAAAGTATAAATTGGACTTCGGTATCAGGTACGGGGAATATTAGTATTGAATTAATAAACAGTGCCGATAATACTCAAAAGGCAGTTCTGGGAGATAATCTTCCCAATACTGGTAGCTTTAATTGGCAGGTAGGAAAATACTGGAATGGATCAAATTATGATAATAATATCCAAAATTTTGAATCTGGTACTTATAAGGTAAAAATATACCCAACCGGAACCTATGGACAGGACACACAGAGTCCAAGTCTCACCGTAAATGTACCCACCATATCCATATCACAACCCACCGCAACTTCCTATGTAAAAGGCACCAATATGAATATCAATTGGAGCACCAGTAGCACCTATTGTGGGCCAATAACTATCCAGTACACCAATGCCAGCGATGTGATTTTAGGAACTTTGGCCAACGCCATAGCCAATACAGGTAGCTTTGTATGGAGCATACCCACCGGCTTAGCTGACGGACAATACAAGATAAAAATGCATGCACCAGTTTCTAGTGGTTCAAGTCCGGTTTCGACTATTAGTCCAGCCTTTACACTTATATCGCAATCTTTGATAGTGACTTCCCCAACTGCATCTTCTAGTTATAGTGTCGGTTCATCACTACCTGTCAATTGGTCATTTACTGGCTATACAGGTAACGTATCTATTGAGCTTACCCAAGGTTCTTCTGGTACTTCTATGTATCGGGTAATTGCCGATCCAACACCCAATGACGGATCAGAGAATTGGACAATTCCTAACGATATTCCAGCCGGACAATATAGAGTCAAAGTATACAATACAGGATCAGGATCACTTGTAAATTATTCTGGTGTGTTTACAATAAATGCTGACTCTAATTGCCCCAACTGCATTACAGGCCAAACAGTGGCTAATTTCACCACAACTGGACAAGAGGGATTTTGTGCGGCACAATATTTATGTGACTTGAAAATTATTGAACAGGCACAGTCAAACCCGACTAATCCTATTTTGCGTGAAGATGTTGCTAAAATCACTACAATAGCCCTTTTAGATGATCCAAAGTCGGTAAACTTAAACGAGAATCCCAATGCAAGAAGCTTTCCTGCAGACAATTTTCCTGTTCCATACAATGATTTAAGTTTGGCTGGCACCTGTTGCACCAGTTATCACCGCTATGCGAAAGTACTTAGTTATCTGGATTATGGTGATGGTATGCCACCTTTTGTACGCAGAGCTAGTTTTAATCCGGGATCAACCATCCAAAGAATCGATTTGCTACAAGTGTATTTGGAAGCTTGGAATATAGATGAATCGACAGCATCTGGTGTTGTGCTTAATTTTAATGATTTAGCGGCCGCCAATCTTACTCCTCAGCAAGTGCTCTATTTGAAAAAAGCAGTCCAGTTACAATTGGTTGATAATGGCACTGCTGGATCACCAATCGCATTTCGACCAACTGTTGCAACCACTAGGGAAGAAGCATTTCTGATATTGAAGCGTTTACGCACTTCGACCATGGTTACAAAACCTTCTGAATCGGTTGTACTGGCGGCATCCAGCTATTTTACACCTGCCAACCTAACACCACAGAACTTAAGTATCGCACGTGGGATGGGGCAGGGCAATTTCTCGCATTATTCCGAAGCGGGATTCAGTATACCCGATATCGGTTTTTCTTTACGATTTAGCTTTCAGTATAATTCCTTTTTAACAGAACTGCCTGATGACTGGAAACTGGCACAGCCTTTGGGAAATGGATGGACTCACAATTACAATACATTTTTGTTTACAACCATTGTTTCAGACGATGCAGTTGCGAAGCCCTTGTTGGTAATTAGCTGGCCTGATGGAACTTTTGATACTTACGACAATGCCAACATGGCGGTGGGTGAAGCCACCACCGTTTTCCCAAATCATGCAAGAAAAATTAGTTTGGGGAATTATGACATTCTTACCAGAGTCTCCATTAGCACTTATACCGTTAAGAAAAAGGATCAGACCATATTAACCTTTACCAAACAAAGTGGTGAAACGGGGCTTTTTAGGCTCACTGCGGTAACTGATAAAAATGGCAACACGTTAAACATTGTCTATAAAGCTGGACAAACAGATGCATGGGATTTACCAACCAAACAAGTAATTGATTATGTACAGGTTCCATCAGGAAGGCGAGCTACTTTTTCGTATAATGTAAACAATCAGATAACACAAATAGCATTTCCAGGTGTGAACAATACCAGTCCGCGTAATCTGACTTTTACTTATAACGGAAGGCAATTAAAGACGTTTAAAGATGCCCGAGGCCAGGTGTTAAACAAATCCACAACCTATAATTATGGTACGGGTAAGAAGGCCTATTTGTTAGAGGAAATAATTTTGCCAAAAGGCAATAAGGTTGTAAACGGTTATAATGAAAATGGAAAATTGGAAAACACCAAAATGATAGGAAGCAACAATGCAACTACCAGTATGGCTACCATCTCACATCCTACCAACTACAACTCAGCCTTTACAACAACCAGTACCGATCTGGCCAATATAGCAACCGTAAATACTTACAATACCAATGGTTTGACAGATCAAAGCGTTACCACCGGAATAACTACAACCAATACTTACGATGCAAATCATCCTACCCAATTGGCTTCTTTAACAAGTGCCGGAATTTCCTATACTTTTACGCACTATGCCAATGGCAACATGGATGTAATCAATTACCCAGCCAGCATTGGAGGGTATGAAAAATACACATATGATACCTATAACAATCCGCTGACACACCGAGATGCCAAAGGCATTATCACCACCATGACCTACCCGGATAATAAAAATGTAGCAACTATAACCAAGCCTGTGGGCGATGGAAGTAATATTAACCAATCGTTTAGCTATTATCCCAATGGTTTACCACAAACTAGTACGGACAATGAAGGAGTCATAACCCAATATAGTTACAATAATTATGGCAACTTGAATAGTGTAAATATTCCGGCAAAGGATATTAACGTCGCTTCTATATACCACTATGCCAGCCGAAAAACTTCGGTGACTGATGCCAGAGTAAACACAACCAACTACACGTATGACGAAAACTCAAATCTCAAAACGGAGACAGATGCCCTTAACCATGTAACAACCTATGTATATGACGATAACGATAATTTGTCTACCATCACCAATGCCAAAGGGAAAGTAACCACCTTGGGGTACGATGATCTTGACAGGAACATTTCTCAGGAATTTGGTGGCAAAACCAAAACATTCATTTACGATGACGCCACCAATAGGCTATCCGAGTTTAGAAAGGCGGGATATGCTGCTGACAATTCTAAGAAATTCATCTATACCTACGACTCTAACACAGGGTTGTTGAAATCAAATGGCTATATCCAGAATATCAACTATGATGCCAAGTTGAGAATGTCCGAAATTAGAGGAGGAAGTGATGCAAACCACCAACTTACTGATTTTACGTATGATGACATGAATCGGTTAAAAAGTTATAAGGATCATTATACCAACATGGTAGGTTATGATTATGACCTAAACGGAAATATCCAGCGGATTGATTATCCAAATGGACACAAACTATACAAAACATATGATAATCTCAACCGCTTGAAAACCTTGACTTGGGACACTAACTTACTGGTAACTTATAATTATGTAGGGAGCCGGCTGGACAACATGGTTTATGGCAACGGGGTAAAAACAAAATGGACTTATGACAATGCAGGCAGGCCTGAAAATTTGAACATAAAAACCAATAACGGCGCAGGTGCTACTATTTTTAGCTCCAATTACGTGATGGATAAAAATGGAAACCATACGACCGAAGACGAAGTACATCCTTATCCAAATTTCACGGTACCAACACAGAATACTAGTACTTACTCGTATTCTGATGACAACCGATTGATTTCTAGCAGCACGGGTGCAAATACGCAACTTTATGGTTATGACAATGACGGAAACGTGATAAACAAAGGATCTGGCAACAACTTGTCTTATGATTTAGAAGATAATCTCACGGGTGCATCTGCAACAACCGGACTAAATTTAACGGCTACCTATGATGCTTTCGGTAACCGAAGAAGTGTAATCCGAAATGGAATAGAAACCCGATACATAGAAGATATTAATGGAGGCATAGCCAATATACTGGCCGAAACCAACGCTACCAATACCGTGCAAAATTACTATATACATGGAACCATAGGTTTAGCGGCACGTATAAAAGCGGATGGTACCATACATTATTACCATGGCGATTTTAGGGGTAGCACTGTAGCCATGACCAACACCAGCCAAGCCATTACCCACAAATACCAATACGATGAATTTGGCAACCTACTTAACAGCCAGGAAGCTGACTTTAATGCTTTTAGATATGTAGGTGCTTATGGGATAATGTTTGAAACCAATGACCTCGCTTTTATGAGGGCCCGCTATTATGACCCTAACACTGGCCGCTTTAACTCGGAAGATCCTATTTGGGCAAGTAATTTATATCCTTATGCAGGGAATAACGGGGTGATGAATGTGGATTTGACAGGGTTAGAAAGTTTAAATGATTTTGGTGGACAAATCCTAAAGGAAAATTTAAACAAATCTGTAGAAGCTTGGACTAATATGGTTTCAGATAATCTTTTAGGCTTTTGTTCAATTGCTAGCATGGATAATAATAATAATATTACTATCGATTATAAAGGAATAATAAAGTGTATTGTAAATAATGGCATGGACATATTTTCCCTTGATGCTACAAAAATAATTAGATCGATCAACAGTGCTTACGCAGAATCAAAAAAATTTTATGAGGATCCAAAAAAATATTTTGATAAGCTTATTGAAAAATCTGCTCGATTACATCCTGCATTTCCTGCAGTAATTACAATGGTTAAAATGGAAAACTATATTAAGCAAAATTACCGTGGTCAAGAACAAATTGATGCACTTTATTGGCTAGTCTCCTTTGGTGGATATGCTCACTAGAAATTTTTATAATTCGATTTCAAAATTAGTCTTTTTTGAAATTCATCAGAATAATATTTTAGATGGTTCAATCTAAATTAATAGAGTTTCAAAAAAGGTATTGTCCAGATCAAACCAATGAATTAAATGTAATAATTCAAAATATAAAAAACAATTACTATGCACTTTTTTCAAAACAAAAACTACTTTCGTTAATGAAACACCATTTACTAATATTTATTCTATTCACCCTAGCTTCCAATGCTATTGCGCAAAAAAAGACCTATGACTATGACGAGGTTAATCGGGTAAAAAAAGCGTATTATTGGAATGCGGGAGCTGTTGCTTACACCATCACGTATGATTATGATGCAGTAGGCAACCGGTTATCCAAAACGGTAACGCCTAATGGTAACCCACTACCCGTTACACTTATATCGTTTGATGCGACCAACCAAAACAACCAAACAGTTTTGCTCAAATGGTTGGTGTCTGAGGTATCCAATGAAAGCCATTTTGATATCGAGCGCAGCCAGGATAGTCGTCTTTTTACGAGTATTGGTGTCAAGGATATTAGCAATACAAAAGAAGAAGTAGCATATCAACATACAGATAATAAGCCTTATCTAGGCACCAATTATTACCGTCTAAAAATGGTAGATATAGATGGCAAGTTTACGTTCAGTATGATTGTATCCGCAAAAATCACGGATACTAATACCAATATACTATATCCCAACCCAAGTAGCACCCTCCTCCACATCACCGAAAGCGAGTCCATATCCAACATCTCCATCCTCTCCGCAGATGGCAAACTTATTGAGAAACTAAATACGGCTGTGGATGGTATCAACATTTCCAAATACCCTACGGGAGTTTATATTTTACAATACCAAAAGAATGGGAAATTAGAGGTGAGTAAGTTTGTGAAGGAATGATGGGGTTGATGTCATGCTGAGCCTGCGGTCCGCCGCGCGGTCGAAGCCCTATGATACACATACTTGCAATTAATAATCAACATCTTAATAAACATACAATTACATCCAGATTTATGTCATGCTGAGCTTGTCGAAGCACGCAAGTTAGTAACAGTAACAACACTTCGACAGGCTCAGTGTGACACATGTTCAGTGTAACACATTGTCAGTGTGACACATTCTAATACGAATATATTGGAATATTTCATAGGGATGTGCTATACCACTTTGATCAGGCAAATTCAAAAGTCAGGCTGAGCCTACGGTCCGCCGCGCGAACGAAGCACACAACTTAGTAACAACACTTCGACAAGCTCAGTGTGACACATGCTCAGTGTGACAATTGTGAGTAACTGTTTAGAGAAGTTTGTAAAATATTATATAGCTAATAGGTACCTACACTGGACTTCTGCTACAAGTTCGAATCCTCTTCATCACGTAATTTTTTATTTTTAGAAAGTTCCGGAAGTTTGTGCCATTCATTTTCAATAATCGCTTCTTTCTTTTTTCTACTCCAACCTTTAACCTGTTTTTCAAAAGCAATAGCAAGATTAGCATCACTAAATTCTTGACAAAAAACTAACCTGACAGGTCGTTTTTGGTAGGTATAGCTTTTAGTATCACCGCTTGAATTATGTTCAATTAATCGTCTTTCAAGATTATTAGTAATGCCAGTATAATAGCTCTTGTCATTACATTCGACTATATAAACATGATAAACCATGTAATTTATAAAATTGGTTAATAATAGGTCTTCTGGTTAGACGGATGAGTGAAAATTCGTCATGGCTTTTACAACATTTCGATGGACTCAGTGTGACGTAAGGTTTTAAGGTCAATTTTATGGTTTTCTTTAATGATGTTCTGCACTTCGGCAAGCTCAGTGTGACACCCAGCAAGCTCAGTGTGACACTTGGCAAGCTCAGTGTGACACTAGCTTAGGGTGACAGTCTAGTAGTAACCCAATCTGACATAAGTGTTTAGTAAATTTGAACAATAACTCCATTCATCTTTACTTCCGACAATTATCTAAAAATCAACAAAAAAAAGACCGTAACAAAAACTGCTACGGTCCATCTTGAATGCTATTTTCTTACTTCTTCTTAGCACCTGCCAAGCTTGGCTCTTTGGTGATTTGGATAAGGTCTATTAGCATCTTACCGGTTTCGGTGAGGTAGATATCCTTTTTCTTTTTAACTTCTTTGGGCGCTTCGGCTACTTGGCCGTCCAAAGTTTCTTCCTCTTCATCGTCTTCGCCAATTTGTTTCATGGCCAAACGTTTTTTCTCGGCTTCTGCTCTTTCGAGTTTTCTTTTGGCTTCTTGAAGCGACACGATTTTATCTTCACGCGCTTTTTTGAAATCATCCAAAGTTTTCACGAGTGTTTTTAAATCTTCATCGGTTTTCAAACGCTGGTTATACTTATCCTGAATTTGAGAGACCAATTTATCATTAATCAAATTCGTAGATTCGTATTTGGAAGAAGGTATTTGATCCCACGGCAGCGCACTGGTTTGAGATCCTTCCCCAAACTCATTCGCTTTAAAAGCAGTTGGCAATGCCAAATCCGGTGTTACCCCTTTCAATTGTGTACTACTTCCGTTAACCCTATAGAACTTGGCAACGGTAAGTTTCACCTGACCTAGTTGATCTGTTTCGCGAGGCACCCATTGGTTCAAATCTATTAGGGTTTGTACCGTACCTTTACCATAGGTTTGTTCACCTACAATAATTCCACGTTTATAATCCTGAATAGCAGCGGCAAAAATTTCCGAGGCGGAGGCACTAAACCGGTTGACCATCACAGCCATAGGGCCAGCATAAGCAACACCTGCAACATTATCGGACTGTACTTCTATTTCACCCTGACTTTCCTTTACCTGTACTACCGGCCCTTTGTTGATAAACAACCCAGTTAAAGAAACGGCTTCTGTTAAAGAACCACCACCATTGTTTCTTAAATCAATGACGATACCATCCACATGTTCTGCTTCCAGTTCAGTTATCAATTTTTGAACAT
>CAXBLH010000065.1:0-17208 GCA_963976315.1 uncultured Dyadobacter sp. | reverse complement strand
CTGTTTCATGATATCCTTGTTAAAATTGGCTACTATCTGCATGATCGCCAGTTCGTACCGAACTCTTTTACCAATGGGTACCCCATAGTTTTTTTGATCAGCCGTATTAAGATATACGCCTCTATCGGCCACAATGGTTTGACGAAATGCACCAGGGGCAAAGTCGAGAAAGAAATAAGGAACAGGCTTATATTCAACCCCTATGGATTGCGTAACATAAGCTGGGGAAAGTAAATTGGAAACCTTCTTTTTAACTTTGATCGAGTCACCAATGGTTTTATAATCATAACCAGCAGCAAACTGGGACTGGAAATTAAAATTGGCAAACAAGATCCACTTGGCACTTAACGAGCGGCTATACTTGGTATCCAAAAAAATGCGATCCATATTTTTTCTACTTTCCTGACCTTCATTTTTAACAAAACCAAACTGT
Source organism: uncultured Dyadobacter sp. (assembly GCA_963976315.1). Classification (GTDB taxonomy): domain Bacteria; phylum Bacteroidota; class Bacteroidia; order Cytophagales; family Spirosomataceae; genus Dyadobacter. Next base: position 16,775 of record CAXBLH010000065.1, on the reverse strand, counting down.
GATTGAAAATCGGTCCGCCAAGCATTCTTACCCTTCTTGTTCTCAAAAAGCGCATTAAAAAACGCACCAATTCCCACAGAGTTTACACCTCCACCGGTCCAGTTTGGGGTAAATGAACCCTGGTTAAAATTGGCCCCCACCTGAATTTTATGCCAACTGGTATCCGCAATCAACTTTAACCGGTTGGAGTTAATCTTATTGGTAAGATCTAGCATTTTCTGAAAATCGTAGGAACTCTGGCCCATAGTTTTAGGGGATACCCAAAAAATGAGAAGGGGGATACCGATAACAATTAATTTCAGATTTATTTTTAACGTTGAATTTAACTTCATCTCGAAAATGGTGTCAACAGTTAGTTGTTGAAACGATTGGAACAACTATTTAATAATGGAATTTAAACTTTGAACTCCAATTTCGATATTTATATTTTATTAGAATGTTAATATTTGTCAACATCTCAATAAAGATTATAAAACAAAATAAGAGCCAATAGCCTCAAATTTTGAAGAAAAATATCAGTTTTCAAAATAACGCAAAATTCCGTTCGAGGTTTTGTACAATTTTATTTAGATTTTTTTACTTATAAACAAAAACAGTGGGCTACTATTGAGTAACCCACTGTTAATAAATAATCTAAAAAGTAGCTTAAACCGCACTATGTTTATGCACCTTTTTAGCATTTCCGCCTGGTGTGAAATCACCATTAATCCATCTTACAAAATTAACAGATTGCACTTGATACATTTGCGCTGATAGTGGTTTGAGGTTTGATTCTTCTATTTCTTTAAGATACAATTTTAATAATCTTTCAATTTCCGATAAACAGACTTGGTTTGTTTTCATAAATATATTAATGTTTTAAATAGATGATAGTCGTGATGTCTATGTTATAAAAATAGCAACTACTAAACTCTAAATTAAATAAATGTTATGAACTGATATATTTCTGGGGTGTCTGCCAAAAATCTTGTTACCAACCATTTTCACGGAATTAAACAATATAAATTTATACCGCATTATCACACTAATAAATATTACAAATTATTGAAATTATACAACGACCTCGAACTATTCCGTACTACTTAACCACCTACCGCTTATAATATATCTACAAATGGTTAATAAATTAAGTTTACACCATAATTAAAAAGCTAAGTCTATTTATTTTATCTAAGTATCAAAAAAATACCTAAAACTTACTAGTGAATTCAACACTTACTTAGCGGGAATAAACTTTAATGCATAAGAATTCATGCAGTATCGTTTTCCTGTGGAAGTGGGGCCGTCATCAAACACATGGCCTAAGTGTAAACCAGTGCTGGCCTCCACCACTTCATCACGCACCATACCTAAGGAACGGTCGCTCACAATTTTAATTAATTTATCATCAAGGGCCTTGTCAAAACTAGGCCAACCCGTGCCAGATTTGAATTTGGCATCGGAGCTAAACAGAGGCTTTCCGGTAGCCGCGCTTACATAAATCCCTTTCTGGTGATTGTCCCAATACGGATTCAGATAGGGCAATTCAGTATTACCCAAAACCATAATTCTGTAAGCAGCAGGTTCTAATACTTTTTCCCATTCCCTAATGGTCTTCCCTTCTGGAAATTCTTTAAGGTTTACGACTTGCTCCTCAACTTTTGAATCATGATTTTGGTTACACGCCTGAAAACTGATGAACAAGCAAAATCCAATTACTATCTGTAACATTTTCATAAGGATATTATTAAATTAACTCAAGCACTTCACTTTTGATATTATAAAATAACCAAATGCCAAAGCACTCCTAATTAAACAAAACAGGCAAATTTAACCTATAAGGTAGAGTCGGTTAAACATAGCCTTACCTTACAAAACCTGTATAAGAAGGTAACAAGGATTAGGGAATTATAGTCACCACAAAAAACTAGAATCATTTTACTACTGCAGCATAAAGCCAACCCACTGTTAATAAATAGGTTGGCTTAATACAAATTTTTGTCCTTCTTTATGACTAGCTTTTTTCAAAAGGCATTCCACTGTCACGAGCTTGTGACCAATGTTTTTCTACTTTTTTGGAACAACAGGCTCCATATAGCACTTTTCGCGGTAGCGGTATTTTACTATTTTAAGCCTTTCCATTTTTCCAAAATCATTTTTGCGATGATCTGGTTTCCTTTGTCAGACGGATGTAACCCGTCGTAGGTCATATTAATAGCGTCTGTGGGGTAAGGATAGTCGTCTCTTTCTGGGTTAAACTTAATTTCTGTGTATTCTGGATAGTAGAAGTTTCGGTAATTTCCAGTTGCTGGGTCTTTCAATCTTTTAAAATGAACCATGTTATCGAGGTCAATTCCACTATCATGATACAAATCCACCACAGCTAACTTTTCATGTTTCGCAATATCGGAAATGGCATTGGCGAATTGTTCCAGAGTTTGGTCATTTTTAGACTTATAAGAGCCGTAGGCATTGTTTTTAGGGTTATTGATATAGACAAAATCACCTCGTTGCATGGGTGTAATCAATATAATTTGCGCCTTTTTGTTTAGCGTTTTCACCTTGTCAATAATAATCCTGAATGAACCATAAACCGTACCCGTTCCAGTATTTTTTTTGAAGTCGTTCCAAACGCCAACAGGTTTACCTTGCCACCAGTCGTTAGTTCCCAGGAATATCGTATACACGTCTGCTTTGGTCAAGCCAATTGAATCAATACGACTAGCGATATTAACAGAAGTCCAGCCATTATGACCTTGGTTAATATATTCAACTTGTGGATATTGTTCAGTAATTATCTTCAAAAATCCTTTTGTGAGTCTATGCTCAGTTTCATCGACATGGTCATTGAGGTAGGTGATAGAATCGCCTATGGCGACCCACCGTATTTTTCGGGGTTTAGAGGCAATACAAACGAAAATTAGTAAGCCAATTAATAGTATTTTTTTCATGTCAATCTGTATTTTCATAGTTAAAGGTTAAAACTACCAAAATTCAGGTGCTTTTGACAATTATAAATATCACAAAAAATGCGACACGAATCCGTTGTTCCTGTCGCATTTTTCTATATATACTAATTTAGAACTTATTTAGAAATTCTAATTTTTCTTTTTCTTTTTATCATCGATTATCAAACCGGTAGCAGCACCAACGCCAGCTCCTACGATACCACCGACCACAGCACCTTCACCACGTCGTTTTTTGTTTATAACGGCACCAGCCACAGCTCCTGTTCCAGCACCAATTACGGCCCCTTTGGCGGTATTGTTCCATTTCTTCTTAGTTTTGGTGGCCGTAGCAGGAACGGCATTTGCTACTGGCTCTTCAGCAGCTATTAAGGTTTGTTGGTTGTTTTCCTCTATAATTTGCTGCATGGAATCAATAACTGCCTGCTTGTCCAAAACCGCACGTAAGGAGTCTATATGCTCCTGTTGCTCCATAACCATTTCATTTTGTTTCGATGCCTTTTGTGGATTACATCCTATCAAAAAACCACCTATTATTCCGATTATTGCTAAATTTTTCATAAGTTCTTCACTTTTATTATTGTGTTTATAAGTCTAAAAACCCAACTTATTTTACAAACTTTAGAGTTATTGAACTAAAACTGTTCCCACAATCCTTGAAAAAACTCAACAATTTCATTATCTGCAACTTACAAAAAAGGCCAATTATCCATTGGTCAATATATTGCCGCAATTTGGGGCGATGTTTCGGCAAAAATGGTACGTTATAGTATCAAATAGAAACTATACCCTATTAGTCCTTTTCCGAGTAACGAGGGTATTACCTTCAAAAACAAAATCAGTGTATTACAAAATTTAGAGACAGTAATTGAAAAATGATATAATACTACTTGTCGGGCTAATGGTTTTTTTAGTACAAGCAAAAATCCAAGCACAAAAAGTGAACGACTTTCCGGCCAAATCAGACCCTTTGCATAAAAAGGTAGCCATGTATGACAAGCTCATGCTTGGTAATCATTGGAATGAAGGTGCTATCATGCAACATGTCATTTTTCCACCTGCGGGCTTGGATCGACCCATTGTTGGTTCCCAGGCAGATTGTCTGGATCCTACTTCTGAAATGCTGGCCGCATATTCGCATAAGTATGCCATTACAAAAGATCCTAAAGACCGGGATATTGCCAATAAAATATTTGAAGCTGTGCTCAGGTTAGAAAAGGTTACGGGCGTTCCAGGGCTTGTAGCGCGTAGTTTTAACCAAACCGACCAACCCCTTTGGCACGAAGAAGTACTTTGGTATCATGAATGGCACCAGTCTACCTCCCTACCGGGGTACCGTTGGCTGGGCGATTTGAGTGCGGACAAATTCACCTCCATTTGTTATGGGGTGGGTACTTATTGGGAAATTTGTGCCGATGAGCAATACAAGAAAAAAGCAGCAGATCTACTCGATCGTTTTATGGGTAGAATCATTGATAATAATTTCAAACTGACGGATTTGGATGGAAAAATGACCCTGTGGGGGAATTTCTGCCCAGATCTTCAGCATCAGGAACTAAACTCTTTGATAATGTTAATGGGACTGAAAGTAACCCACCATATTACCGGAAAAGAACGTTTCAATGCGGCCTACCATATGCTTATAGACCGTTATCATTATGATGACCATCAAATTAATTCCAAAATTTTATTCCCAGTGGAATGGCGAAATGTGGGGGATGATTACCATGCTGCACGTTCCCTATATATGCTCATTCGTTGGGAAAAAGATCCCAACTTACTTAACAAGTACCGTATGAATCTCAACAGGCATTGGTATGACTGGAAAGATATTAGTTTCGAATGGGAAAGTACAATTTGGTTTGTTATGATTTACCAAGTTTTAAATCAAGAGAATATCTTTAACGCTGAAAGAACACAGGCCGTGAAAGATATGTGGGGATTTGAGCGTAAAAAGCGCGAATTTAGTATTCCTACCAAGGAGGGAGGTATAAAAAAAGTAATTTCCGAAGAAGAAGGAACCGCCGCAGCCATGATCCGTAACTATTGGTTTGGACGCTATTACGGTATTATTGATGAAAAATGGTGAAAAATTTTAAGAGTATGCTTTCCAAATATCTAAGAATAATTTCATTGGCTTTTACTACCTGTTTGGTTTCCTCGGTGGTGGCCCAGCCCACTCCTCCAAAAGGCATGGTATTGGTTCCAGCAGGTGAGTTTATTATGGGCAGCCAATATGGCGATCCAGATGAAAAACCCCAGCAAATTGCGACTACAAACGCCTTTTTTATTGACCAATACGAAATAAGTAATGAGGAGTTTTCTAGGTTCGACCCAAATTTTAAATTCCCCACAGAGAAAGCTAAGAACGCGGCGGTCGTAAATTGGTACCAAGCAAATGACTATGCTCAATGGGCTGGAAAACGACTTCCCACCGAGAAAGAATGGGAAAAAGCAGCCCGAGGAATCGATGGACGTACATTTCCATGGGGAAATACCTACGACAATACCTATGTGGTATGGGATCAAAAGGATTCCAGAGACGGTTCAATTGCCAGACCGCAAAGTCCTTATGGCTGTTATGATATGGCTGGAAGTGTATGGGAGTGGACCAGCGATTGGTACAAGCCCTATCCTGGAAACGAAGAACCAATGGAGCAATACGGCGAAAAATACAAAGTCATGCGAGGTGGTTCCAATTTTAATAATCATTCATTTATCCGCACCTCACATCGGTATTATCTGCTACCCGACAAAATCAATAGATATCCTGTTGGATTCAGATGTGTGCTAGATGTAAAATAGACAATTAAATTCTGACATTCACACCATACTATTTTTTAATCCGAGTTAATTCTTGCCAATTTTGTTCATTCATATTGTCATCCAAGTTGGGATTATAGTCTTGTAGTTGCGTACCTATATATTCCCCATTGTTATTCATCCAATACTGATTAGCCCCTTCGTCTACTTTGTAGGTATTACCATTTGGATCCTGTACATTGGTACGTTCATAAACCCCATCAATAAACTGCTCTTGTTGTTTGTCACTGGAAGCGTTTTTAGCCCTCCAGCCACTCATAATAGCATCATTAACAGCATTACTTCTGTTTACAAATTCTCGCTGACTGGCTTCAAATGCGTTTTGGTTTCTTACCATTCTTTCATTAAATGCAGCCCAACTTTGACCCACTCTTTGGGCTTCTTCCTTGTTATAAGTCATAATCGGCTCCAGATTATACCGGGTATTGGCCAAACTAAAAATATACTGCTTTTTAGCGGTTTCAAAATAACTTGGATCTGCCTCCAAACCTGATACCAGATAATACCAGTTCTGCATGGATTGTGAAGTACTTACATTGAGATGCACCAATTGAAAATAGGGATTTCCATTTTGATCCTTCCAGTCAATTCCAAATGCATTAACCTCCGTGCGGCTTGGCATGGCCTTAAATAGCTGATCGACGTACCATTTATCCATTTTGGAAATTTCTGGAATTTCATAAAACCGCACAAATTCCAGCCCCTTACTTTGGCCCCAAGGAACAAAATCCTCTTGCATCAACTGTTGCACACCGGGCATTTGGCGCATTCGCTGTCCTGCTTGACTATATGCTTGGTTAAGACTTGGTTCAAAATTTGCCATGAAGCTTTGAATAGGGAAGTCACTAATTTTTAATCCCTTGGGACCCGTAATCATTCCTGAACTCAAATTCCAAGAAGATGGCATCGGAATTAAGGAAGCAACACCTCCTTTTCCGTCTCCTATTTTTTTCATTTCAAGCTTTTCCCAATACCCATTTGACTTACTTTCCAAGCTTCCTTGTGGGTCACTGGAAATGTTATTATCAACAGGATTATCCTTTTTCTGTGAGTCATTAGATTGGCACCCCATCATACCGATGGCTGTCAAGATAATCAGTGTGTAAATGAGTCGCATAGCAGTTATTAATTAAGGAAGAAACTAAAATATCAAAACTAATTTAGAAGTTTTCAATAATATTCCAACCAAAAATAGAGTGAACGGTATTTTTATAACTATTTTATTATGAACCAATTAGCAAAAAACATAAACCTATCCTAACCACTTATTCCTCCAAAAGGCAAAACCTGAGCCGAAATTCGAAACAATTCCGCTCAGGTTTAAGTATTTTTTTCCAAACTTAGATCCTGTTTAAAAATTAACCAGTAGCTTGTTTATGCTATTTTCTGGCTATAAACAGTTCTATCATTAAAAGTTAAACAGGCTCTTCTTTGATTCTTATTCTTGAGTATTATTTCTTACTGATAAGATCCTATCACGACTGGTTTGCTAGGTAGCCTTTTATTATCAAAAAGACGTCATCCGCATTTAGCTTGAAAATCTTTTTCAGGAAGTATTTGACAGCCGAGAGCCGATTCCACTACTAAAAAAGTCGTGATAAGGTTCATTAGAAGCGTCGATTCAAAATTGGCTTACAGCTAGCACGGAAATCAGTAGATGGGTTGGTTTTCTAAAGTTAAACAAAGTAGGGAGCTGACTTATTGATTGTATATGGATGGTTTCTACCGACGTATAGTTTCTTGTTTGGACAAAGGAAAGGGCAATTAAATTCAACATAAATCCCTCTATTCTTAACACAAATTCAGGATTACCCATCAGAACTTAAAATGGTTTGTTATACGCCATTCCTACTGGGGCTATGATAGAAAAGGACTGACAAAGGTGTTTCTTCGCACCATTGTCAGTCCTTATTTTTATCCCTTTTGAAAAGGGTTTCACTATTTGACCTAGTATCGACTGCTCTTGATTACAGTGCCCCAAAAGGCTTTCCTATTCTTGCAAAAAATGATTCTCTATTGGGGTGTACTGGTTAAAGAGAGTTCTTGAATTGGTATGGTTAATATAAAAAACATTAGACTTTTAAAAACCATTTGTTCCGATAAAGTACGAGCATAAATACCCACTGTATGGCAATAAAAGCAATTACCCCACCCAGTAAGGATACCGATTCCGATACATTCCCTAACATCCCTCCTACGAAAAAGTCGGCGGTATAAGTAAAATCAAAAACCTTTTTGGACATATAAATCACGATGGAATTCATACCGATTACCACGAAGAAAAAAGTCCACTTTTGGATCAATAATACATCTATCACCCAGTAGAATAGTGCTAATAATAGCAAACTCCATCCCCCTGAAAAAAGTACGAAAGAGCTACTCCAAATATTTTTATTAATTGGAAAAACAGTATCCCACACCAGAGCCAGTATAAGAAAAGCCACTCCGGATAAAGCTAAAAACATTGCTTTACGATTTGGCGTTAAACGCTCCTCCTTATTACGAAGGAACATCCCCGTAAATATACCGAGTAATCCAGTAGTAATAGCCGGAATCGTGGACACCAGGCCTTCTGGATCGTGGATCGTTTTATGCAGTTTTCCTGGCAACAGAATTTGATCCAAATAACTGGCCGGATTACAGTCCATGGTGAGCAATCCTGCCCCACAGCCGGGTACCGGAAAGTACTGCATAAAAACCCAATAGCCGATCAAAATAGCTGCAAACCAAACGTAAAGAAGCCTCTTGGAAGAATATATATAAATGAGCTGGGCAAACATTCCCGCAAGTCCAATCCTACCCAGTACACTTGCAAAGCGCATTTCATGCCAAGGTAACCGGAACAAACCATTGTTATAAACAATACCCAAAAGTATTAGGATTAACCCTCTTTGAACCGCTTTGCGTGCTAGTAAATTTTTGCTTACCCCTTTTGCTAAACGGCTATCCATGGAGAAGGGTGTGGACACTCCAGCCATAAAAATAAACAAAGGAAATATAAGGTCGTAGGCGTGAAACCCATTCCAGTCTGGATGAGTAAGCTGCTCGTCCATCATATATAACCAGTTCCACCCTGCCACCAAAGCCAGGGCATGTATCAGTTTACTTCCACCGGTAATCCAAAACATATCGAAACCACGTAAGGTATCCAAGGAAAGTAACCTTGGAGGAACGACCTTCATTGAGGAGACCTCCATCATTTCTGGCGGACTAATTATTTTATTTTCCAAGGGACAAAAGATTTACAAAGACACGATAAGCTCCCGGCACTCCAGCAGGTAGTTCCCGAAACCATGATAAACTGGTATATACATAATGGCCTTTACCGTACTTTGCCACCAAAATCCCACCATCCAAAGGAGGACTATTAGGATCGTTGGAGGAAATAACTGCTTCATATTCTGGAGCCCATTTCTGAGGAAAATACAATCCACGTTCCTGTACCCAATTATCAAAATCCATCGGTGTAATCTTATTGGGGGTATTAAGCACTGGCCTAGCTGTTTTCAAAAAGCGAACTTCGGCTCCTTCTACGGTAATCCTGTCACGGGTAAGCTCAAAAGGATAAGGCCCCAAGTCATCCATTACTAAGCCACGGTCCGTATTATACTGAATCACCAAGTTTCCGCCCTGTTTGACATATTCCAGCAGGGTAGTTTGATAATATTTCATGCGCTCGTTGGTATTATAGGCTCTTACCCCCACCACTACGGCATCAAAGTGACCAAGATTTTCAATGGTTATATCTGGATCTTCTAAAATCGTCACATTATAACCAATCTGCCGCAGACTGCCTGGAATAAGATCACCCGCTCCCATGAGATAGGCAATATTGGTCCCTTTTTTTACCAAATCCAGCTTTACTACCCTTGCCGAAGCTTTTGGAAAAAAGACTTGAGCAGGAATATGGTCATAACTAATCATGCTAAAACTTTGGTCATAAACTCCACTCCCCAATTTAACCACCGCTTTAATTTCCGCATCTTGAGATTCGGTAGGCGGAAATAGTTCGAATTCTACCAGCTGTTCAGCACCTTTTAGCGCTAGGTTAAAAGGAATTTGCTGCGGCACCGACCGCCATCCAGCGGGCATGTCTAGCATTACTTCTCCTACACAGTTATCTTTACCAGCTTTAATGCCAACAGCCACTTTCCTAGACTGCTCACTGTCAAACATATACACGGGCTGTGTAATGTTAGCATAAACAGGCGGAGTAACCACTAATGGCTGATAAACTTCCCCATTCACTGGATCTTTTTTCTTGAAAACTACCGGTACTTCAAACTGCAATCCTTTCCCTTCCACCGTAATATCAAAAAGAACGGTAGCCACAGGAGGATTTTCAGGCAGGCCGATTTCTAGTTGATTATCCACTGAAAACAATCCCTTGTAGCCAATTTCTTTTCTCAACCAATACGGTTGTGAGAGGGCTGTTTGTACTGGAATTTTCGTTTTAATTTCAAATGATAATTCAATATTGTTCTTCAAAGGTTCCGAAAGGGTTGAGTCTTTGGACTTAAAAGGAAACTGGATTTTTTGTAATACTACTGGGGTTGCAGATCGATTGATAACCTCGACATTCATAGTCATTTCCTCTCCAGGCGTATAGGCAAAATCGCTCGCAGTTACTTCCAAGTAAAGCCCCATGGTATGTTGGAGAATTTCGTCTACCTCTTTCAGTTTGGTAGTTTTCCAGAAACCTGCAGGAAGCTTATCTATTTCGGCTCTAAGTTTCAGCAGAGCAGGAACACTAGCTTCGGGTTTAGATGGATCAAACGCCTTTATCAATTTGACTACTAACGGATCAATTCCAGCGGCGCCTTTTACTCTGGACCAAGACGTGTTTACACCTTCAAATAAATCAGTAACCGCTTTTTCTCCCTTTGTATGTTGTAGGTATTCCACCGAAACTCCTCGACTTCCCACTGATCCAAATCCTTGACTTTTGTGCATACTCCGACTTTCCGCTGAAATTTCGCCATACGACTTACCAAGAAAGGGGTTAAAAGCACCCACATCAATTTGCATATAGTCCTTGGCTTGTTTTACAAATTCAGCTCTGTTAACGATACTCCACATACTGATATTCCAAAGTAACCTTTTTGCTTGCCATGGTTGAACGTACTTTAATTGCTCCGGAAAACGCTTGGGATCGGCCGCTGCATCAAAAGCCTCTTCTGCCAAAATAGAAGAAGCACTATGATGCCCATGTCCGGCTCGGGAGTCGGGTGGGAAGCGGGTTACAATAACATCTGGTTTTACATTTCGGATTACCCATACGGCATCGGAGAGTAGATTTTCTTTTTCCCAAATAGTAAAAGCTTCTTGTGGATTTTTAGAGAAACCAAAATCATTGGCCCTCGAAAAATATTGTTTCCCACCATCTACACGGCGAGCCTGTAACAGTTCCTGGGTACGAATCATACCAAGTTGTTCCCGAATTTCGGGACCAATTAAGTTCTGGCCACCATCTCCTCTTGTAAGTGCGAGATAGCTGGTATTATACAATTTTTCATTCGCCATATAAGCAATAAACGTTGTATTTTCATCATCAGGATGAGCAGCCATATAAAGTACATTGCCTAAGACGTTCAGTTTTTTGATATCCTGTAGTATTTTTGACGTAGTAGGTTTAGCAGGCATTTGAGCCACTGCAATTAGGGGGACAATGGCATATCCAAAACAACAGAATAGTAGTGCTTTTTTTAAAATAGGAAGCATAGTACAAGAAAAAGATAAAGTAAATGACGAATGAATGCCAAGGCTGGATAAAGATATTAAGAGTTTAGGAAAAGTAAGTATACCAGGAGCTATATCATTCTCATAAAAGCAAACTCTGTAATGGGCTTGCTACGATGTGCACCTCCTGGTATTTTTACTTTGGATATTATTTTAAAGTGTATTTTGTTTGAATGAGCTATTGATATCCAACTCACGTTGCGGAATCAAATGTAATAGTCTAACAGTTTTACCTTGGGCTTTGAGTAACTCCGCCGCCTTTCCAAACCGCAGTAAGTCCGCCCAACGATGGTTTTCAAAGGCCAGCTCCACCCTACGTTCATGAAGCAATTTGTCGGAAAAACTACCAGATGTAGCAGCGCTAATTGATCCTAATTTAGCACGAGCCCGCACCTGATTAATATAACCATAAGCTTCTGTGGATTCACCTAATGCCTCCGCTAACATCAGTAGCACATCTGCATACCTGAAAACCACAAAATTATAAGAAGCATCATTTTCATTGAATGAATTTTCCTTCCCGAATTTGGTAATAAACCGAGTATCATTTTTTGAACTGGTCACCAAAACGCCCAAAGAATTGACATAGCTGCTATCCATTGATTTAAGGAAACGATCATCGCCAGGTTCATAAGCATTCATCATGCCCACGGTTGGCCTGTTTTTGTATGCCCCAGTCGTCTGCTTTAAGAGTGGTGAAAAAGCATTGGTGAAAGCATTTCCTGTGCCGGTTCCACCGCCTTTGTACTGAACTTCAAAAATAGATTCCGCATTATTCTTATTTGCAATTCCCCAAAGATTGGCATAATTGGGTAATAAGGAATAGCCATAGCCCGAAACAATGCGTTTAAGAACCGTAACAGCGGAAGTCTTATCTCCCATTGTTAAATATATTTTGGCCAATAATGTGGCTGCAGCACCTTTGGTAGCCCTGCCCATGTCAGCTGCGGCGGCATATTTAATAGGCAACCCTGCTTCGGCTTTAATAAGATCTGCAGCCAGTTGTTTATAAATCTCCGAGGCAGGTAGCTGAGGCAGTGAGCCTCCCTCCACCACCGAGGTTGCTTCATGTAGGGGCATTGGTATATTCCCAAATGAAATGGCTAAGTTATAGAAGAACAAAGAGCGTAAAAACAACGCTTCCGATTTAATTCTATCCTTTGTGGCCGCATCCATAGTCACGGACTCAATTCGATCCAACACAATATTACACCTAACAACGCCCAGAAAAGAATCGGTATAGGCAGCAGTAACCATTTCACTGGTGGCAATTTCTGAGAAATTATCAATGACCGTCAGTTCAGCACCAAGCCCCGTACCGTCTGGCCCTTGATCGGTATTATCAGACCGCATTTCATTCATTACCCAGTAACTCTGGTTATAGGCTCCATTATTTTGCAGCACTTTGTAGGCTGCATTTATGGCGGTGTTCATATCGCCAGCTGTTTCATAAAACCCATTTACATTGCGCTGGGATACAGGATTAAGATTCGTAAATCCTTCACCACACGACCACAGGGATCCGGCGATAATGGGTACTAAAAATATATATTTGAATTTCATAATAATTAGCTTTTAAACATGAATATGGGCACTCCAGTTATCAAAATGTCAGGTTTATCCCAAACGTAAAGTTGCGAGACAAGGGATAAGCACCATAGTCTTCTCCTTGTACACCGCTTAGGCCAGCTTGATTGTTAACCTCAGGATTAAATCCGATATAATTAGTACTGGTAAACAAGTTTGTTCCAGAAGCATAAGCTCGCAGTGATTGTATTTTTGTACCCAAAAGGCTTTTTGGAAACGTATAACCTAAGGAAATACTTCTCAATCTAAAATAAGAACCATCTTCCACTTGAAACGACGAAGGACGTGTATTTCCGCCATGCAAATCTGTCAATCTATCGGCTCGGGGAATTACACCATTTCCTGGATTCTCGGCAGAAATCCATCGCTCTGTCCAATCGGCATAGGAGTTAGTTGCCGCTTCGCCATTACCTAAGTGACGGCGTGTTAGATTAAGTACCTCTGAGCCCTGCACTCCTTGAAAGAAAATACTCAGGTCAATTCCTTTATATCCAAAACGATTGGTAATCCCCCACATATAATCTGGCATGTAATTTCCGGTAACGGTACGGTCGTTGGCATCTATTTTACCGTCGCCGTTTACATCTTTAAATCGGAAATCACCTGGACGTGCTGATGGTGCCAAAGCATCTTTGGGTGCAGCATCTACTTCGGCCTGCGTCTGGTAAACCCCTTCTACCACGTATCCATAATAACTACCAATAGGTGCTCCGATTTGAGTGACATGCCGAATACCTGCTCCACCAGTGCTTAGTATTGGATCACCCGTAGGCCCTAATTTTAAGACTTTATTTTTGTTTGAAGAAATATTAAGGTCGGTAGTCCAGCTAAATGCTCCCACTAAATTTCGACTAGAAATGGTAAGCTCAACACCTTTATTCTCCACTTCACCAATATTTTGAAGTGCGGTGGAGAAACCTACTGAGGCAGGAACTTGCACATTTAGTAATAAATCGGAGGTGATCTTTTTATACCAGTCAGCCGAAACAAAAAGTCTATTTCTAAATAAACCAAAGTCTAAGCCTAAATCTATTTGAGTTGTCTTTTCCCAAGTCAATTTATCGTTATTGATTGTTACGGGAGCGATACCGTTTACCAGTACATTATTTAGCACATAATTGTAAGGGCTCAATAGCCCGATTGAAGCATAGTTAGGAATTAAAAAATTCCCTGTTTTGCCCCAACTTCCACGAAGTTTTATATCACTCACAAACGAAATCCCTTTCATGAATGACTCCTCTGAAAGTCTCCATCCTGCGGAGAAAGAGGGGAAGGTTCCTGTTTTATTCCCTGCACCAAATCTTGAGGATCTGTCGGAGCGCATGGTTGCGGTGAGCAAATACTTATCCATATAGGAATAATTAACACGCGCTAAGGCCGAGACCAACGACCACTCTTGTCGGTTATCACCTCCACTAGTCACCTGGCCACCGCTAATGGTGGGTGAAAGGTCATCAGGATGGTTCTGAGCATATACCTGATTGGCATCCAATCTGTCTTTTTGTGCACTATACCCAGCAACAGCAGAGATATGATGCTTTTTACCGAAATTCTTATCGTAGGATACCGTATTTTCAACCAGCCAGTTATAGTTTAAAGAGGCGTTTGATTGCGCATAAGGATCACCGGTAGTGGAGCTTCTATTTATAAAAGCTTTTGCCATATAGAACGAACGGTTGTAACTGTTGACATCAATTCCGGTGTAAAGCTTATATTTTAGCCCGCTAAGAATTTCATATTCTGCAAAAACATTTCCAAATACCCTAAACTGGTGAAGCTCATCCGTTACGTACTTAACAATAGCCAATGGATTACTGGCTGCAGTCATATTGGCACCACGACCATCCGAGGTGAGTAAGTGTGATTGGTTATCGGATTGGTTGATTGTACCATCGGGTAAATAAGGTTTTACTGTAGGCGAACTTACCAGTGCGGAATATACGATACCCGGAGGATCAGCAAAATAAGGTGCTCCAGCTGGTGACCGTTGATTATTGGTAAAAGAGGGACTTAGCCCAAATCCAACTTTTAATTTCTTCACTGGAGTCGCCTCCATATTCGCTCTAAAGCTATATCTTTCAAAGCCACTACGATCTATAATTCCTTTTTGATTGAAATACCCACCAGAAAAATAATAGTTCATTTGATCGGTCCCACCTGAAACGGAGGCATTATAACTTTGAACTGGAGCAGAGTGAAATATTAGTTTCTGCCAGTCTGTATCCGTACCATCTGGATTTGCAAAATCATCTGGAATGAAATAGCTAGCGTTGGTAGTTTTGGTATACCTTGCATTGTTATCATCGTTGATATTAGCGCCGGCAATATCTTGCATATATGCATTGTTTTTGGATTCAAGTACATACTCGGTCAACTGAGCAGCGTTCATCAGTTCTACTTTTTTCGCAATTGATTGAACCCCAAAATAAGCGTCGAAACCGATAACAGGTTTCGCTCCCCTTTTTCCTTTTTTGGTGGTAATCAAAATCACCCCGTTAGAACCTCTTGAACCGTAAATAGCAGCGGCTGAGGCATCTTTTAGTACTTCAACTGATTCAATATCATTCGGATTAATAGTACCTAATGGATTGGATGCTGGAAGTGCAAAGGCGGTCGTTCTTCTGGTGATATCTCCCTGTATACCTGGATCCATATTTTTGGTTACCGGAAAACCGTCGATTACATACAATGGCTCGTTACCCGCCGAAACGGAACCTAATCCACGTACCCGAATAGTAGTAGCCGCTCCTGGTTCCCCACTTGGCTCCTGCACCTGAACCCCGGCAATCTGACCTTGAATGGCATTCTCAAAGTTGGTAACCTGAATTTCCTTGATATTTTTTGAAGAAATAGAACCAATAGAACCAGTAATATCTCCTTTTCGCTGAGTTCCGTACCCTACCACCATCACCTCGTTAAGGCTACTAATAGATTCCACCAGTTTGACGTTGAGGGTAGTCTGACTCCCCACAAGAACTTCTTTGCTTTCATAACCTATAAAAGAAAACACTAACGTCCCCCCTTGTTGTAATACATCGATAGAAAAATTTCCATTAATATCCGTTACCGTTCCTTTATTACTACCTTTTATTAAAATACTTACACCAGGTAGCGCCTCATTTTTATCATCGGTCACCTTCCCTTTTACCACATTGTCCACCGCGCGAACCGTTTGATTTAGAGGAACCGTTGACATAAGTCTCGGCTCTCTAGATACTTCTGAAGCCGGGATAAAAGCATTTTCGGGCTTTACTTTTACCTCTTTTTTTCTAATCACATAGGCTTTTTTGCCCACTTTTTTATACTCCAAACCATTGGGAGCCAATATAGTTTCAAGCTGTTGTTCCAGCTTAACGGTATTGGTTTTGGAAGTGAAGGAGGCCGAGAGACCATTGATGGTCGACTCTTCAAATAGTATACTTACCTCATATTTCTTGCCAAGGTCTATTAAAACTTCTTTCAGTTTCTGATTGGCCTGTACTTTTTGTGGACTCGCTATTGGTGCTCTGGTGCTACTTACAAATGCGATATCTTGAGATACCCCTATTCGAGCAATAATTAGGCCAGTACATATTAGCCACGTTCGTAGAAATGGTTTTTTCATAAGTCATTATTTTTAATAGTACGCAGTTCTATACAATCTGATTTTTGGGTAATTTCTAATTCTAATAGGGCTCCTAA
>CAXBLH010000064.1:0-17332 GCA_963976315.1 uncultured Dyadobacter sp. | reverse complement strand
ATTTTACAGCAATTTCTACATCTCCATAAGCCGTAAAGAGTACCACTTTTGCATCGGGTTTAAGATCCAAAATCCTGTCTAGCCAGTGAAACCCTTCCATCCCTGAGCTCAGATCTTGCGTAAAATTCATATCTGGCAAAATGAGATCATAAGTATAGTTATTCAAAAGAAAAGGGATTTTCTCTGGATTTTTTTCGATGGTAACTTGGGTAAAATGTCTTTTTAAGAACAGCTTGGTTGCACTCAAAATATCAACATCATCATCTATTATTAGAATATTAGCCATTGGCTCTGGTTTCATTGGTAAAAGAACTACTAATTTACGCCTTTCTATGGAATTGCTCCACGCAATATAGGGTACTTGTCAAGTACTGTCCGAAATCGGACAAATGTGTTCATTTTCGTTCAATATTGTGCTTGATTGAATGATGTAAACTATTGGTGATGAGTGCTTTATTGTTTTTGGCATAGCTTTGGTATCAGGGATAGTGTATTGAAATTACTTAGAATAAAATGGATAAGAAAATCGAGAAAAAGTATTGGACAGTCAAACGAATCGCAATCATTGCCGGATCCGTGGTGATAACTGGCCTACTAGTCTATAACTTTTTATTTGCAGATCACCGGTCTAAATTAAATGTAGAAACGGATAAAATAACGATTTCGGAAGTGAAAAATGGATCGTTTGACGAGTTCATTATTATTCAGGGGGTGGTGCAACCTTTGAAAACTATTCAGCTGGATGCCATTGTGGGTGGGTATGTGACTCAGAAATTAGTGGAAGGCGGAAATATGGTGAAAGAAGGAGATATAATTCTTCGTCTGGAAAATCAACAACTCAAACTGAATTTTTTGCAGTCGGAAACGGAGGCTAGCCGCTTGGTGAATGATCTTCAAAATACAAGACAACGTTTGAAAGTTGAAAAATTTAATCTTGACAAAACGTTAAACGATTTGGACTATCGGATCGCCGAGTTTAAAGATGTGCATGATAGAAACAAGATATTGTACAACCAAAAGGTAATTTCAGATAAGGAATTTACGAAAAGTAAAATTGATTATAACAAATTGGTTCAGGAGCGAAGTATTGAAATTCAGTCTCAAAAGTACCAACAAGAAAACGCCGAAATTCAAATTAAACAATTGGAAGGAACTTTGGAAAGAACACAAAAGAATGTGGATTTGTGGCGGCAAACCTTGGAAAACTTGGTGGTAAAAGCGCCTGTTTCGGGATTACTTTCATCGATAGATGTCGAAATTGGCTCAAACATTAATCAAGGTCAAAATATAGGACAGATAGATGATATGAATGGCTTTAAGATTCGTGCTGAGATAGATGAACATTATATTTCTCGAATTTTTTCAGGATTGGAAGCCAAATTTGATTTTGCAGATAAGGTCTATCCCATGCAGGTGGTCAAGATTTACCCGGAGGTGAAAAGTGGCAGATTCGCCGTGGATATGATCTTTAAAGAAAGTACTCCTGATGGTATACGTAGAGGTCAGTCGTCACCGATTCGTTTGGAATTGGGCCAGCCGGGACAAGCCATTTTGTTATCGGTGGGTGGCTTCTTTTCTGATACTGGTGGAAACTGGGTATACGTAGTGAATAGTGACAACCAGCGAGCCGAGAAAAGAAACATTACCCTTGGACGCAAAAACCCACAATTTTACGAAGTACTGGACGGCCTGAAACCAGGCGACAAGGTCATTACCAGTTCCTACGGAAATTTTGGAGATAAGGAGGTTTTGGAGTTGAGGAAGTGAAAAAGGGGGTGTTGAAAGTGGAAGGTTAAACGAGGTCGATAAAGGTTAAAAGTTAAATGTTAAAGTGCGGTTAGCTCTTGATGACTTTGCTACTCGATTTGACAATTTTAATTTCACAAGACGTAATGAGGGCTTGAAGTTTTCTTGAAATAGATAAACATTTGTCTATCATAATTTTTGCTTCATCTTCTTTTAAAATTCCAACTGATTTGCCGATATATAATTGCGTTAGGACTTCACAGGCTGAACCTTTGGCTATTTTTCAATATCGAGAAAATTCCTTGTCTGAATTTCTTTCAAATCCTTCCGCAATGTTGGACGGAATTGAAACTGAGGCTCGGGTTATTTGATCCTTAAAACCGAAATCTTTGCAGTTGACGAGTAATTAATAAATATCAATGGATAAACTTACTGATTCTTGCCATACATAAAGGTCTTCAAAAGTGGAAATTTTAGTCATGGGAAACAATTTATGATGTGTATGTTATTTAGCAAATATATACAACCCATTGACTTTTAACTATTAACATTTAACAAAAATTATCATGCTAACCATTACCAATTTACAGAAAATATTTGCTACCGAGGAGGTGGAAACGACTGCGCTTAATGGGATAGATCTTGCGATTAACGACGGTGAGTTTGTTGCGATCATGGGTCCATCGGGTTGCGGCAAGTCCACTTTACTAAATATTATTGGTCTGCTTGATAATCCGAGTAGCGGTTCTTATAATTTCTACGGTTCGGATGTTGAAAAAATGACAGAGCGACAAAGGGCGCAGCTTCGAAAAGGGAATGTGGGTTTCGTATTCCAGAGTTTTAATCTGATAGACGAATTGACGGTTTTTGAAAATGTGGAATTACCATTACTATACCTGAAAGTACCTACCAAAGAAAGGGAAGAAAAAGTAGAGGCTACTTTGAAACGGATGAATATGATGCACCGTCGCAATCACTTTCCACAGCAGCTCAGTGGAGGGCAGCAGCAGCGTGTGGCCATTGCCCGAGCAGTAGTTGCGAAGCCAAAATTAATACTAGCGGATGAACCAACCGGTAACCTGGACTCTGCCAATGGTAAGGATGTGATGAATCTCCTGCAAGAATTAAACGAAGAAGGTACCACCATTGCTATGGTAACCCACTCTCCCTACGACGCCAGTTTCGCCCATCGAACCGTGAATTTGTTTGACGGCAAGATCGTTACGGAGAATTTTCATGTGTAAAAAAAGGGAAACTGTAAAAGGTGGAATGTTAAATGTTAAAAGGGGTTCTAATATATGGTTTTTAGTTTACACTAATTCTTCAATGACTACTCACTGTGCATTTTAGAAGATATTAGTCTCACTTGTTTTTTTAACATTTTTAGCAGCAAAGGTCGACCGTTTCAAAAGTGATAACGTCATCTGCTTTAACTTTTAACAATTAACATTTAACGTTTTTAAACTTATAATCATGCTTAAAAATTATATAAAAATTGCTTGGCGGAGTTTGAAGTCTGATAAAGGATTTTCGGCTCTTAATATTTTAAGTTTGACTATTGGCCTTACTTTTAGCTTACTACTTTTCTATTATATCCAGGAGGAGGTAAGTTTCGATAATTACCATGAAAAGTTAGATAGAATATATCGTGTTAATTCTGAATTAGTTGAGACTGAGAAAACAGACAATATCGCTATATCCCCAATGGTGATGGCTCCTGCTTTGGCCAATGATTTCAGCGAAGTTGAACAAGCTGTAAGGTATTTGCCAGGCAACCAGCAAACACTTTTGAAGAATAAGGGAAGCGAGTTTTATGTTGAGAAAGTTTACTATGCAGATAGTAATAATTTTGAAGTTTTTACCCTTCCTTTTATTGCTGGGGATCCCAAAACTGCCTTAAAGGAACCTAATAGCATCGTTTTAACAAAATCAACTTCTTTGAAGTTCTTCAGTGACCCTAAGGACGCTTTGGGGAATTCACTAGAAGGTGAGGGTACTACCGTTTATAAAATTACGGGGGTAATAGAAGACGTACCTGGAAATTCACATATTATATTTAATTCACTAATTTCCTTATCCACTTTAAATGACCGTCTCAGTGGGCCAGAGAACTGGGGTAATTTCGGTGCATTTACGTATGTGCTATTAAAACCAGGAATTGACGCAAATTCTTTTGAGAAGAAATTGGCTAGTATTTACCCTACCTATCAAAAGTCGATTTTTGAGGTATTTGGTGTTGTAATGAATTATAGCGTACAGCAGATTGCCGATATTCATTTAAAAAGTAAATTGAAATATGAGCCAGAGCCATTAGGAAATATAAACTATATATACACCTTTTCAGCAGTGGCAGTGCTGTTGCTCCTGATAGCCTGTATTAACTATATGAATCTGACTACGGCCCGCTCTGCACGCAGGGCCAAAGAGATTGGTATTCGTAAAGTAGCGGGCTCCATCCAAAGACAATTAATTGCTCAGTTTTTAACCGAGTCCATGTTGCTTTCCTGTATTTCATTTGGTTTTAGCTTACTATTAATGGGATTGCTTTTACCTTCTTTTAATCATATTTCAGGTAAAGCATTTACTTTTTTGGATTTGCTTCAACCCTTCACTTTGTTTTACACGTTAAGCATCGTTTTGTTAGCGGGTTTTATAGGGGGCTGTTATCCTGCGTTTTATCTTTCAAAGTTTAATCCTTTGGTCGTTTTGAAAGGCAAATTGTCTAAGGCTTCCTCCAACGAAGGTTTACGTCAAAGCTTGGTGGTGGTACAGTTTGTGGTTTCCATTATCATGCTCATCTCTACCTGGATTATTTACGACCAGCTCAGTTTTTTACAAAACCGAGAGTTAGGGTATGACAAAGAAAATATTTTGGTACTTTCTCTTCCATTGGTGGACAGCCGTAAGCCCGGAACTTTGGATTTTATTAAGAATACAGCCTTGCAGAATCCAAAAATTAAGGAAGTTTCTACCTCTTTTTATACTCCAGGCACTAGGGGACAAAATTATAATCTGTTTGAAATAGAAACGGCAGATGGTTTTACCTCCCAAGGAATAGATAATTTTGGTATAGACGAAAATTACCTGAATAATTTCAAAATAGATTTGGCCGAAGGCCGACCATTTAGACTTTCAGACAAGCCAGACTCCTGTATAAATGTATTGGTGAATGAGGCTTTTGTAAAGAAAATGAATTGGGGTAGTCATTCTCTAGGAAAGAGAATTAAAAATCAGGGAAATGATGCTGAACCCTATTTGTATGTCATTGGTGTGGTTAAGGATTTCCAAATGAGATCTATTTATAATCCTATTGAACCACTTCTGCTTACCTATACGCATGACAATGGATCCATGCAATTTAAAATCGACGGTGCCGATATTGCAGGTTCCGTTGCTGTAATTGAAAACATCTATAAGAAATCATTCCCAAAAGAGCCTATGAAATACTCTTTTGCCGAAGAAGATTTCAAAGCACAATTTGAAGTAGATCAAAAAAGAGGTCAACTTTTTTCCACATTTGGTGGACTAACCATTGCATTAGCCTTTTTGGGTTTGCTTGGCCTAATTGCATACACTACGCAACAACGCAGAAAGGAGATTGCAGTAAGAAAAGTATTAGGCGCTGAAGGTTCTCACATCGTACTTCTATTGGCTAAAAGCTATTTTGGTTTAGTGGGAATTGCCTGTCTCCTAGCCTTCCCCATTGCCTTTTATTTCCTATCAAATTGGTTGGATACCTTTACCTATAAAACAGTAATTAGCCCGGTTCCCTTTATCGCATCCGCAGGTATTGTCCTATTTTTAACCATGTTCACAATTTCATATCATTCTGTAAAAGCTACAATGGTTAATTTGTCTAAAGTCTTGAGTTCAGAATAACCCCAAACAACCATGTTAAAAAACTATATAAAAATCGCGTGGCGGAGTTTGTTGAAAAACAAATCGACTTTTGCAATCAATGTAACTGGGCTTGCATTGGGTATTGCCTCTTGCTTGATTATCTCACTTTTTGTGGTGGACGAGCTTTCTTACGATCGCTTCAATGAAAAATCGCAACAGATCGTACGGGTGATTTTGAAAGGAAAAATTAGCGGTGAGGATCTTAAAGAATCCAAAGTAATGGCCCCTGTGGCAAAGACCCTGGTCCAGGAACTTCCTGGGGTTTTATCCTCCACCAGAATTGCAAATAATACGGATAATTTCAAGGTCAAAATAGGTGAAAAAATGGTCGCAAACGGTAAACTGGCATTTGTGGATCCTAACTTTTTTGAGATTTTTACCTTGCCGCTCATATCCGGTGATTTTAAAACGGCCCTCAGTAAACCAAATACTGTAATTCTTTCTAAAACGCAGGCGCACAAATATTTTGGCGATTCGGATCCACTCAATAAAACCATACAGATTCAGGGAATAGGTTATCATGCTAAAGAATACCATGATTTGTCTGGCGTGTACACCGTTACTGGCATCATTGATTCTGTGCCTACAAATTCGCATTTTCATTTTGATGTCTTTGTATCCATGCTTAGCAACCCAGACGCGGAGAATCAACAATGGCTTTCGGGAAGTTACGCTACTTACCTACTCCTTGATAAAAATGCAGCTATCGATAAGCTACAAGCCCAGCTTCCTGCAATCGCTCAAAAATACATGTCGGACCAGTTAAAAGAGGCCATGGGTATGGACTTTAAGGAATTTATAAAAAAGGGTAATCAAATTGGTTTGATTTTACAACCACTAACAGATATTCATCTATTTTCTGATATCAAATCTGGAAACTTTGAAGCTGGTGGCGATATAAAAACGGTTTATATTTTCAGTATAGTGGCTATTTTTATGCTACTGATTGCCTGTATTAATTTTATGAACCTTTCCACCGCAAGTGCCACCAAGCGGCTAAAAGAAATTGGAATGCGGAAGGTGTTAGGTTCAAGCAAAAAACAACTGATCTTTCAATTTCTGTCGGAGTCATTGCTGCTAACCCTATTTAGTATGGTGGCAGGACTGGTAATTTTGGCACTTGCCTTGCCAACTTTTAATAAATTGGCCGATAATAACTTGACCATAAATAGCTTGTATGCTGCTCCATTTATTGTGTCAATGTTAATACTTACGGTTTTAATAGGCCTATTAGCTGGTAGTTATCCCGCCTTTTTTATGTCCTCTTTTAAGCCTATTGATTCCCTTAAAAAGCGTTTTAGTTCGGGCAAAAGTAAAGGCCTAAGAAGTAGCTTAGTGGTATTTCAGTTTGCCATATCGGTTTGTTTGATAATAGGTTCCATCGTGGTGAGCCGACAAATGAATTATATTCAAACCAAATACCTTGGCTATCAGCGTGATAATCTCATAGTAATAAGAGAAGCGGGAAAGCTTGGGAACAATTTCGAAGCCTTTAAAAACGAGCTCAAAAACGATGCTAGAGTACAGAAAGTTACGAATTCTGCATTCCTGCCCGCCGGCCCTACCGATTCTAATAGTCAAACCATTTCACCTGAAAACGACCCCACCGTTATTCGTAGAGTAATGCTGTACGGTATTGATGAGGACTATCTCGAAACTTTGGGGATGAAGCTATTAGATGGTCGTAATTTCTCAAAGGAATTCGGAAATGAAGAGAACAATGTTATTATCAACGAAAGAGCCGCAAAATTCCTTGGCATATATGATAACCCGATTGGTAAAACCTTCGAAAAACACCTTGATAATCACGGCGGAAGACAGCAACTAAAAGTAATTGGAATGATAAAAGATTTTCATTCACGTTCGCTTCGAATGCCCATAGAGCCGCTTATGATGACCTATAACCCTTATTATAGTTTGATAATTAAGGTAAATGCAGCAAACGCCAAACCCCTTTTGGCAGATATTGATCGCAAATGGAATGATTTTGGGTCGGGGGAAACTTTTCACTATGCCTTTTTGGATGAACTGTATAATGAGACCTATATTAAGGAAGCTAACCTCAATTATATCCTACGGATTTTTGCTTTTCTTACCATTTTCGTGGCTTGTTTGGGGCTTTTGGGTTTAGTTACATTCAGCACGGAACAGCGGGTTAAAGAAATTGGAATTCGAAAAACGATGGGTTCTTCGGTAATCCAAATAGTGGGTTTGCTAACCAAGTATTTCTTGAAGCTGATAGCCTTTTCGTTATTAGTAGCATTTCCATTAGGCTATTATTTTATGTCAAAATGGCTTCAAGATTTTGAATATAGAACAGACATTCCATGGTGGGTTTTTGTGTTGTCTGGGGCAATTACCATTATGATTGCATTGATCACTATCGGTTTCAAAAGCATTAAAGCAGCAATGATGAATCCAGTGAAGAGTTTGAGGAGTGAGTAATGGGGGGCTGTAAGCCTTAGGCTGTATGCAATTAGCTTAGGAGTTGGCTTTCAGAGGTTGACGATCGATAAAGGTTTGATTTTGAATGTATATAATTGAATATCTCAGTAGCTTATTTGGCGGTAAGCTATAAGCCGTAGACGAAAAATGGCCTACTGCTTACAGCCTACTGCCTAACAACCCAAATAAACAAAATTGCCTACAGCATATTGCTTAAGGCCTAAAGCATCAAAAAAATGATACGTAACTATATAAAATTAGCATTTCGGAATTTAGTAAAACACAAGCTGTTTAGCTTTATCAATATTTCAGGTGTTGCCATTGGGTTAACCTGCTTTTTTCTTTTGGCGTTATATGTTAAGGATGAGCTTAGCTATGACCGTTACAATGAAAATGCAGATCGGATTTATCGGCTTTCCCGAACGTTTTTGTCAAAAGATGGTACCGTTTCTTTGCAACTTGGCCATGCTGCTCCACCATTTGGGCCCCTTATTAAGCAAGATTTTCCAGAAGTGGAAGAGGTGGTGCGTACCTTAGAAACGGGGGGATTGTTTAAGTACAAAGAGAAGGCCTTTAACGAGGAAAATGTATTTGTGGCTGAACCCAATATCTTCAAAGTATTTACGATAAATGTGTTAGCCGGAAATAAAAATAATGCCTTGGAGAACCCCTTTTCTATCATGTTTTCTAAGCCAATGGCCGAAAAATACTTTGGAACCGAAAACCCAATTGGCAAGATACTGCGGTTGGATAACCAACTTACGTATACGGTCACCGGAGTTTTCGAACCATTACCGGCGCAGTCACATTTTCATCCCAATTTTCTAGTTTCATTTTCTACCCTGAACGACAACCGTATTTACGGAGCCGAGGGGTTAAGAAGCAATTGGGGTAACAATTCATTTTCTACCTATTTGCTACTACGCAAAAATTACGATGCAAATAAAATTGTAAAGGCCTTTCCTGCTTTTCAAAACAGAAATATTGAACCCAAAGCCTCTACCTACTCGGTGTTGGACCTAACAAAATTGACCGATATCCACCTTTATTCTCATTTAGACTCAGAGATTGAGGCCAATGGAGATATTCAGTATGTCTATCTGTTTTCGGCCATTGCGTTTTTTATTCTGGTAATCGCCTGTATTAACTATATGAATTTAGCCACGGCTACTTCTGCTACCCGTGCCAAAGAAGTTGGGATGAGGAAGGTAATCGGAGCGGCAAGGGGACAGTTGGTCTACCAGTTTTTAAGTGAATCTATATTGCTCGTATCCATTGCAGTGATTATAGCCATGTTTATGGTATTGCTTTGTCTTCCGGCATTTAATGGCTTTACGCAAAAGCAATTAACCATTGATTCTTTATTAGATCCGTATTTTGCTTCTATGATCTTCGGTATTGCCCTTTTTACGGGCTTGGTTGCGGGTAGTTATCCTGCTTTTTTCATGACTTCTTTTGAGCCGATCGGTGTATTAAAAGGAAAAATTGGTGCTTCTCTTAAAAATGGGATGCTGCGTCAGACGCTAGTGGTTGTCCAATTTGCGATTGCGGTGGTGCTCATCATCAGTACCGCGGTGGTATATAGTCAAATGAAATACGTCAAAAATTTCAAACTGGGTTATTCCAAAGATCAAATGGTGCTATTGGGTATGCCCGACGATTCAACTTTTGACTTTGAAGGTGTACGACAAAGACTCAAAGAGAATAGTAATATTTTGGAAGTAGGACGTTCGTCGAGGATACCGTCCAGTCGATTGCTGGATTCTTGGAATGCCTTTGTGATGAAAGGGGACTCGATGGCTCCCACAGATATCACCATCAAGTCGTTGTCGGTGGATGAAGATTTTATTCCAACGTATCAAATTGAAATGGCAGCTGGTCGTAATTTTTCAAGAAATTTTAGTACTGATATGACCAATGCCTTTGTGTTAAACGAAACCGCAGTGAACGTATTAGGCTGGAAGAATGCGGCCGATGCAATTGGGAATAGGTTTATGTATGGAGAAATTCAAGGCCAAATTATCGGCGTTACCAAGGATTATCATTTTGAATCTCTCCACCAAAAGGTAGCACCGATCGTCATGTTTAATCAGCCCGGAAGGCTCCAACGGGTTTCGGTTCACATAGCTGGGGATGACGTAACTGGTGCAATGGAGCATATTGCTACTATTTGGAACAAAGAATTTCCTAACAAACCCTTTGAATACGAATTCTTAGACCAGCGTTTTGGAAAGCTATATGCAACGGAGCAAACCCAACAAACACTTTTTAGCATCTTCGCGGGGATAGCCATTTTTATTTCTTGTTTAGGACTGCTAGGATTATCGATGTTTATGGCAGAGCTAAGAACAAAGGAGATTGGTGTTAGAAAAGTATTAGGAGCTTCTGTGGGAAGTTTGGTTTCCTTATTGTCAAAGGACTTTCTAAAATTGGTAATCATTTCTATTATAATAGCTTCACCAATTGCTTGGTTCGGGATGCAAGTTTGGTTGGAAGACTTTGCCTATCATACCGAAATCCACTGGTGGGTATTTCTTTTAGCTGGGGTATTGTCGATTGGTATCGCTTTACTAACCGTCAGCTATCAAAGTATAAAAACAGCAATGATGAATCCCGTGAAGAGTTTGCGGAGTGAGTAGTAGGGAGCTGCAAGCTTTAGGCTGTAGCTAATAAGCTGAGCGGTCGCCTTTCAGCGGTCGGTAATTGATAAATATTTGATTTTGAACTATATAATTGAATTTAAAATCTCAGTAGCTTAATTGGTGGTAAGCTATAAGCCGAAGGCCAAAAAAGGCCTACGGCTAACAACCCTAATAACCAAAATTGCCTACCGCATAAAGCTTACGGCCTAAAGCACCCACAAAATGATTCAGAACTATATCAAAATTGCATTGAGAAGTTTTAGAAAAAATAAAACTTTTTTTCTTATTAACACCACTGGTTTAGCAGCCGCCTTCACGGTGTCTATTCTCTTGTTTTTAAATGCCTATTATGAATTGTCATACGATGGGTTTCATACTGAAAAAGATAAAATTTTGATGGTCTATTCCAAGGAAATTTCGGCGGATGACATCAATTATAGTTCTACTCTGGCTGCTCCTTTAAAACAAGCATTTGATACAGAACTAAAAGAAGAAATTAAGTATTCAACTCGTATTCAAGATGGTTCTACGACAATCACTTTTGGTGACAAAAAATTGGACGAAGGGCTTAGCTATGTTGATAGTGATTTCCTAAAAATGTTCTCTTTCAAACTTGTAAAAGGAGACCAAAAAACCGCATTAAATGACCTAAGAAGTGTAGTGATTAATGAAAAAATTGCGAAAAAAATATTTGGCAATAAAGAGCCTCTTGGGCAATTGATAGCATTAAACATATCTGGCAAGCCTGTGCAGTTCCATGTTACTGGTATTATTGAAGATACTCCAGCTAATTCTACTATTGAAAATGACCTATTTATAAGGATAGAGAACAGCAAAAATTATGTTTTAAATAAAGCGGATTGGAACAGCAAATTTCTAAATCTATATGTTTGGTTAAATGATGGCGTTTCAAAATCTGACTTTGAGAAAAGAACGAATTATTTAATAGGTAAATATTATAAAGAGACTATTGACCAGCTGAAAAGTGAAGGAGCACAACCTTTAAATGGCGAAGAAGTACTGAGTCTGAAACTTCTTCCTTTTGAAGATTACCACCTCGATTATCTTGTAGGAAATGCAACTCCTTTTTCAGCCAAATATCCGTATCTATTAATGGGTTTAGCAGGACTGATTCTATTTATCGCAAGCACGAATTTTGCTAATCTTTCAATGGCTCAGTCATTTACAAGAGCGAAAGAGGTAGGAATTAGAAGTGCAACCGGAGCAAGTAAAATACAAATTATGACCCAATTTTGGAGTGAATCTTTTTTTATATGCACTTTAGGATTTGCTTGTGGCTGTTTTTTAGCTTCTGTACTAGTCCCTGAATTTAATGCAGTTTTTGGTAGCAATATTGAGTTTAGTACCTTTTTAACCCCACAAATACTATCGTACTTTTTTCCGGCTTTCCTGGTTATAACGGCCATAGCAGGCAGTTACCCCGGTTTTCTCTTGCTAAAATTTAATTCGGTTCAAATATTAAAAGAAAAAGTTCATGCAAATGGCAAAACAGGAGTTTTTAGCAATGCAATGATTATATCTCAATTTAGCATCGCCGTTTTTTTAATATCTTCCACTATTATTATTTGGAGTCAGATTGACTTTCTTTTAAATAAACCCCTAGGTTTCAATAAAAATAAGGTTGTAAGTATTCCAATAGATTATTCAAATGACAACTTAGCAGAACTTCTAAAAAGCAATCTCAGTAATTTTAGCCAGATTGAAAGTGTAACCACTACGGATATTAACCTTGGTTTAGGCAGAGATGGCACCCGTAATAAATCGAAATATGGTTTTATAATGGAGGGTAAAACCATTAATACAAGCGCTGTAAGTATAGGATATGGCTATTTTAAAACTTTGGATATAAAATTAATAAAGGGCAGAGATTTCTCGACAGCATACCCGTCCGACAAAGAATCGTCG
The DNA here is from genome assembly GCA_963976315.1 of uncultured Dyadobacter sp. Taxonomy (GTDB): domain Bacteria; phylum Bacteroidota; class Bacteroidia; order Cytophagales; family Spirosomataceae; genus Dyadobacter. The sequence goes on along the minus strand of CAXBLH010000064.1, from coordinate 4,673 downwards.
GTGCTGATAAATGAGTCAATGGCCAAGTTAATCGGATTTGAAAATCCCATTGGCAAACGTATTCCTATTACGGACTCAATAGGAATGGAAATCATAGGGATTGTACAAGATTATCATTTTGAGTCACTACATCATAAAATTGACGCAATGACTTATTTTTTAACTGATGATGAGGTAGTTCCGTATGTATTTGCAAAAGTCGGTAGGCATACAAGTCCAACTGAGGGCATGAACATTATCAAAAAAGTATACAACGGTTTATCACCTAAGACCGAATTTAATGCTTCCTATTTAGATGAAAACACAAGCAAATTATACAATAAGGAAAAGCGTTTTTCAAAAATAGTCCTGGCGGCATCATTGCTGTCAATTCTCTTGTCGACAATGGGGTTATTTGCCATTTCGTGGATATCTATTTCAAGACGAGCCAAGGAAGTTGGCATCAGGAAAATTCTGGGTGCCAGCTTTTATGATTTAATCTATTTATTGTCAAAGAGGTTTTTAATGATGGTCATTTTTTCTATTGTATTGGCAAGCCCTATATGCTATTTTTTACTTACAAAGTGGCTTAATGATTTTGTATATAGCTATAAAATCTCCTTTTTAGTTTTTTTAATAACTGGCATCGTAGCCGTTTTAATTGTGATTTTAACTATCAGTCTGCAAACCATTAAATCTGTTTTTGCTAATCCCGTGAAGAGTTTGCGGAGTGAGTAGTAGGGGGCTGCAAGCTTTAGGCCGTAGCTAATAAGCTGAGCGGTCGGCTTTCAGCGGTCGGTAATTAATAAATATTTGATTTTGAACTATATAATTGAATTTAAAATCTCAGTAGCTTAATTGGTGGTAAGCTATAAGCCGTAAGCGAAAAAAGGCCTATTGTTTACAGCCTACTGCCTAATAACCAAAATTGCCTACCGCATAAAGCTTACGGCCTAAAGCACCCACAACATGATTCAGAACTATATCAAAATAATTTTTCGGCATTTATGGAAGGATAAACTCTATTCCATTATAAATGTTGCTGGTTTGGCTACTGCTATCACCTGTATACTTTTAGCAGTAATGTATTGGAATAACGAACATAATTTTGATAACTTCCATACCAATAACCCCAATCTATATCGGATTACAACCACTTTAATAGAGCAAAAAGGGGCCAAAGCCGTAACTTATGGTACTACTGGCCAAGTACAGGGGCTGGCATTTAAAGAGGCTGTTCCAGAGATTAAGAATTATACTCGCATAATGGGTGGCGAAATTTATAATGATGTCTCTACGGAAGATAAGACTTTACATCTCAATTCACTTTTTGTAGACGATAGTTTTTTTCAAGTTTTTACTTTCCAGTTGCTAAAAGGAAATATTCATACCGCACTTCGTGACATTAACTCGGTAGTCATCACTAAAAGTACGGCTCTCCGTTTTTTTAATCGTGTAGATGTAGTGGGGGAAGTATTGCAAATGAATGCAGATCCTTCTTTCCAAAAACTGGGGAAACCCTTAGTCATTTCGGCTGTGGTGGACGATCCTCCCCGAAACTCTTCTATCCAGTTCGATGCTTTATTCCCCTTTGATTTCATGGGTCTTTCTTTTAAAGATACCAACTGGCTGAATGCTTATTTGGGCACTTTCGTTGTCCTAGAATCCAACGCTAATATTGACTTGGTAAAGCAAAAATTCAATCTTGTTTTTGAATCCCTAGCCAAAGACCAAGTTGCAGCAAACTTTAAAAGCTACGGCTACAATGCCGAAATAAGTTATGGTCTTCAGCCACTTACCGATGTGCATTTAAATGCTTTTCACCAAACGAGCAGCAATACAGAAAGTGGTATTGTAAACGTAAGTAAGCCAGTTTATAGCTATATATTTATCGGTGTCGCTTTATTTATATTGCTAATGGCCACGATAAATTTCATCAATTTAAGTATCGCCAATTCTTTAAAAAGGGCAAAAGAAGTAGGGGTTCGCAAAATTACAGGAGGAAACAGATGGCATATTTTAATGGAATTTTTAGGAGAGTCTGCAATAGTTTGTACTATCTCTTTTATTGTTGCTCTCTTTATTTTGAATTCACTATTGCCTTTATTTAATAACTTGACAGACAAACTTTTCTTGTTTACTGAGATTCTAGAAATTGGTCTGATACTTTTACTCCTTTGCGTGTTTTTATTCATTATAATATTAACAGGGCTATATCCTGCACTTGTACTCTCTAATTTTAAGGCTACTGAGGTATTGTACAATAAGCAAAGTTTGAAAGGCAGTAATTTATTTGGCCGTAGTTTGGTGGTTTTTCAGTTTTCACTCGGCGTGTTTTTTCTGATTTCAGCTTTGGCATATAGAAACCAAATGGAATATATCAGTACCAAAGACTTGGGATATAATCCTAACCAAATTATTAGTACGTCCATTACCGGCAATAGAGATTACGAAGCCATTGGAAGATTATTAAAAATCCAGCTTTCTTCTGAGTCATCCGTTAAGTCGGTAGCACATTTCAGGAAAGGTTTTTCTGGAAAAGTAGATGCAAATAATATCCGTTTTGATGCCTTGCACCAACAGGCTGACGAAGCCTATTATCCATTATTAGAGATACCAATATTGGCTGGAAGAAACTTTTCAACTGATTCACCTGCTGAAAGCAAAAATGCCGTTATTGTCAATCAAGCATTTATTAAACAAAGTGGACTGACAGATCCTATTGGACAATCCATAAAAATATTTGCAAATGAAGAGTATAGTGAAAGGAAGACAATCATTGGTATCGTCAAAGACTATCATTTGGGCTCATTGAGAGAACCAATCAAGCCAATTGTGGTATCAATGAACCGAATACCTTATGGTAGTATATTGGTGAAATTTAATAAATCAAAGCAAAAAGAAGCACTCACGGTTTTAGAAAATGTATATAAAAAAGCAATGCCCGATGCTGTTTTTAAATACGACTTTTTAAATGAACTGAATGCAAGGCAATATGAACAAGACATACGCTGGCAAAAGGTGGTAAATATGGCCACCATCATCTCATTTATAATTTGTTCCTTGGGACTATTTGGCTTGGCACATTTATCCACCAACCAAAGAATCAAAGAAATTGGAATTAGAAAAGTACTAGGAGCTACTGTTACAGACATCACCATACGACTTTCTGCCGATTTCTTAAAGCTGGTTTTAATATCACTTTTGATAGCGATACCTATTGCTTGGTGGGTAATAAGTTTATGGCTGCAAGAATTCGCCTATCGAATGGAAATGGGTTCTACAATCTTTATTATAGCTTGTTTATCCACGTTTAAAATTGCCTTATTCACCGTGAGTTTCCAAGCTATAAAAGCAGCTTTGATGAACCCAGTGAAGAGTTTGAGGAGTGAATAGGTTTAGGTTATAGGAATTAGGGTTTAGGTGTATCGGGTTAAGAGGTGATAAATGTTATCCTTGCGGTAAAAAGTTAAATGTTAAACGTTAAAAACACCTGTGTTTTTGTTAAAAATGGTGTATTAGCTTTTGGCCTTTTACTAAAGGTAACAGGAGTAAAACTTTTCAAATTCCACCGTGTAGTCATAAATCAGCCGCCCTCCTTTGACTGTAACTTGAGACCGATTTAACCTGTCCCTTTTAACAATTCTTTTATTTTTTTAACAATTCTTTTTTACCTCATTTACCAAGTCAATAGAAACACCTACGAGCTTGGCTATGCGCGCGTTATCGAAGTCAGTGGATTGTATTAATGAAGTTATAAAAGCGATATTTTTTTTATATTCCATTTGAGTCATACCTTTTTGAACTCCTAGTTCGACTCCTTTTTCAATGCCTTGTTCAACTCCTTTTTCAATGCCCTTTTCGATGCCTTTTTCAAAGCCTTTTTCAATACCCTTTTCGATACCTTTTTCCTCGCCTTCTTTTCGGGCTCTTTCTAAAACAAACTCCCTGATTCCCATAGATTTGTCGTTGTTGTTAATTTCATCGATTACCTCTTCAAATTTAAGTTTATATTCGGGTTTATCAAAATTGACATATAACTGAATAAATAGTAATAGCCCGTCGATTTTATGCTTGGAAATGTTCTTTTTGAACAAGTTACGTAACAGTCGGAATTTAAGTTCAAATAATTGTTCATCATTTAGTTGCTTACTTTTGATTGCTAGTAGTGCCGTTTGAATTGCTATTGCAAAGGGGTTTTCGTTGCTTTCGAGTTCTTTTTCGGTTTGCTCCAACACTTTATAGGCATTAAACCTGAATACGTTTTCAGTACCCATAAAGCTTTGTTCAAAAACAGTGGGCTTATATCCTTTTACAGCGTCAGTAAAAATGGCAATCGCAGTAATGGGCATGCCGTACTTATCTAAAATTCGATAGTAATAAGTAAACATTCTGAAAGGAAAACTATCGTCCTTTTGGCCTTGCACTTCCACATGAACGAGTACCCATTTAGCCTCGCCTGTTTTTGTAAAGACTTTTACCAGTTTATCCACATGTTTTGGGTATTTTCCTTTTGGCTGCGGGAAAAGATCCGCAAGCTCCTTGTCTAAGTAGGTAAAACCCTTGTCCAAATCAAAAATAGCTTCTGCATTTTCAAAGAAAAACCGGAGGAAGTCATCGAAAGTATTTTCAAGTAATCCTTTCCAAAGCGCATCATCTGTTCGTCGCATAGTAGTGGGTAGGTGAAGTGGTGT
>CAXBLH010000063.1:0-17585 GCA_963976315.1 uncultured Dyadobacter sp. | reverse complement strand
AAGGGCGGTTCGAAATATCTGGAGATTTGGAGAACAGTGGTAAAAACACCAAACCAAAAGTGAAGATTAAGGGTAATCTAATCAATGCGAATGTGAGTAATGTATTTCATTCGTTCAATAATTTTGGCCAACAAACGGTCACGGGCCATAATCTATTTGGGAATTTAACTTCAGACTTTCAATTCGAGTCATTATTGAACAATAACGCCAAGTTAGTAACCACCTCCATGAACGGGTTTGTGGGAATTTCTTTGAAAAATGGTCGCTTAATCAATTTCGAACCATTTTTGAAAATGAAAAGATTGATTTTCAAAAAAAGAAACTTTGAGGATGTTCGCTTCGCCCCCATAGTGGGAAAATTCAGTATTCAGGGCCAACAGATACTGGTGAAGCCGATGGAAGTAGAGTCCAATATCATGACCTTATTCATCGACGGTATTTATAGTTTTGGAAATAAAACAAACCTTAATCTGCAAATCCCGCTAAGTAATTTAAAGAAACGCGATTCTACGTATGTGCTCAATCCCAATGACCCTGCTAACAAACAGGGCTCAAATGTGTATTTGAGAGCGGAGGACGATGGGAATGGGGAAGTGAATATAAAACTTGCCTTTCGCAAAAAGAAAGACAAGTAATATTCTTAGTCACGGTTAGTTTATCTTGTAATAGGCCGTGGGCCATCGGCTACCCTATTCTAGTCAAAAACGATTTCCTAACTAATTCCAGCGCTCTAACGGCTGGTCATAAAGGTCTCCATACAATATCTTTGATGATAAACTCTGTGCCTATCTCTTATTAACAGTGATTATTGATTTTCATTGGAAAACATATAACCAACACCTTTCAAAGTTTTAATATAGCTTTCACCCAATTTTTCACGAAGTTTTCGGATATGTACATCTACGGTTCTTTCGAGGACATAGATATCTGCACCCCAAATTTTTTGCAAAAGCTCATCTCTACTGAACACCTTATTAGGAGTTTGCGCTAAAAAGAACAGTAATTCAAATTCTTTTTTGGGCAGGACAATAGATTTGGAATCACCTTGAGTAACTGTATAATTTTTACGGTTAATAGTCAAATCCAAAATTTCTATTTGGTCACCAGACTCCGCCTTTTGAGCTTCGCGTCGAAATAAAGCATTAATACGACTCATGAGTGCACGTGGCTTTATGGGCTTAGTAATGTAATCATCAGCACCCACTTCAAAAGCTGCGACTTCTGAATATTCCTCCGAACGCGCCGTTAAAAACAGGATATAAGTATTCTTAATGTCAGGGTTTTGACGTAAAATCCTCCCAGTTTCAATACCATCCATTTGAGGCATCATAATATCCAACAGTATCAAATCAGGGATATAGTCTTTGGTAATTTCAATAGCTTTCTTACCATTCGATGCCGTTACCACTGAATATCCTTCTTTGATGAGATTGTATTCCAGTAGTTCTACAATATCCGAATCATCATCAACAACTAGTACCTTAGGAACCGAATTGCTTACTTTTGCCGTACTCATGTAAATATTAGTTTAAACTGACCCGAAATTAGCATTTGTGAATAGGTTATTATAGAATCCATTGCAATGTTAACAAATTCATAACATCACCGATAGGTAAGCTTTATGATTTCTCCCTGCTCATTGGTTACCAATAAGTCCTTATTATCAATAAATGCGATTGCCTCCGCCTGCTTCTTTACAAACTTCATGCAGCCCGTTGGTTTACTAAAATCAACAACCCCGTTGTCCACCTCGAAGAACAGTATTTTCCCATAGGTCAGTAGTACAAATTGCTTTCCATCTGGGCTAATATCGGCAGAAGTCACCTGCGTATCGAGGGTAAGGCTATCTTTCAACACGGCGGTTTGATTACCTCCCGAAGCATCCAACTGATACAACTTCGTGAACTTCTTTGTTTTACTTCTGTTTTTGGAAAACAAATACAACTTGTCCTTAAAATAAAAAAAGGCTTCGCAATCGAAATTTAGATCCTCAGCTGCAGGGGGATATAATAACTGATCGGGGTACCGAAAAGAAATTTTTGAAGCGGTTGGCTTAGCGGCATTGATATCCTGTACAATATAAATGGATAAATCTTGTCTGGCATTACTATTATTTCCCATATCCCCAATAAAAATGCGACCATCGGGCGCAGTAGCCAAATCTTCCCAGTCTTTATTTTGAGAATTTGACACCGGTTTCTCCGCAACTAGCTTGCCATCTGAACCGATATTATACAACGCAGCACTGCCACCACTGTCATTATGAGTCCAATAGCTAGCACCATCGGTATGAAGAGATAATCCTGAACTTTCCGAAACTATGCTTGGGAGTTTCCCTATTTTGTTAATTTTGTAGTGAGAGCCGACTTTTCCACTGATATTTGCTTCTTGATGGCTATTACAGGAGGAGAATACGGTTTTCACAGCTAACCAAACATATATAAACTTGCTCATGAGTCATCATTTACGTTCTCAACAAAACAAAGATAAACAATCTCAACCCTACTATTTTAAACTCGCCAGTATACTAGTTGCATTAATTGCTGCTGTTTTTATATTATCCACCTTACGAGAAACCATTATTCCACTCGCATTTTCGGTATTGCTAGCCATTTTGCTACACCCCGTATGCTCTTGGCTCGAACAACACAAAATACCACGGATAGGAGCCATTATTATTAGTATTTTTGCCCTGATTATTGTGCTGGCAGGTCTTATTGCGGTAGTTTCGATGCAAATGGGAAGTTTCGGAGAAGAGTTACCGCGCATTTCCAAAAAAGCAGATGTATTTATTGATCAGGGACTTACAATTGGTGAGAAATACCTAGACATTAGCAGAACCGAGCAGGTTAGCCAGCTTAAAAAGTACCTTATTACTTCATTAAGTGAAGGTAAAACCTTTTTTCTAAACACCTTATTATCCACCACAGGCGCAATTTCGACTTTTGTTTTATTGCCGTTATATGTGTTCTTCTTCCTGCTTTATCGTGATTTTTTCAGACGATTTGTACATAAAGCCTTTCACCGGATTAACGTAAATCAACTGGATCAGCTATTAAAAAAGATTTACGAAGTTATACGTAGCTATTTATCAGGCCTTTTTCTGGTGATCCTAATTGTGGGTGTATTAAACAGTATTGGGTTGTTAATATTAGGAGTTCCCCATGCAATTTTCTTTGGTTTTTTAGCCGGATTCCTGATTTTAATCCCTTATATCGGTATCCTAATCGGCTCTATTTTACCAGCATTGTTGAGTTTGGTAACGATGGATTCACCTTGGTATGCGCTAGGGGTGATAGGGGTTATGAGTTTTGTACAATTTCTGGAAGGTAATTTTATTACGCCAAACATCGTCGGTTCCAAAGTGAGTGTGAATCCAATGGCTGCAATTGTGGCCTTATTTCTTGGAGGGCAACTATGGGGCATTTCTGGTTTGATATTACCGCTATATTAAAAGTAGTACTAGATACAATCCCAAGCATGGAACCTTATGGCTTTTTACTGGGGGAACCTGTACACGAAATTGCAGAGGAGATACAGCAAGATGCTGCAAATCAAGAAAAGAAAGAATATAAAAAGCCTTACCGCCGATATAGAAACAAACCTCGCAAAAAACCAGAAGGTGAAACAATTACAAAAGCGCCAACTCCTGGGGCTGATTAATGACTCGCCTCCGCTTTTTCAACGCTTATGCCCATACTTAATACAAAAGGAAGGGGGTTTTGTCGCATGAATTGTGTGAACTTAAATTCATAGATACCCTGTTTTTCAAAAGTATGATTACCCAGGATCATTATTTTATGGTCAAACAAATCACCAAGCCCTTTTCCATAGGGCTTGCCAGTGATTTCGTTGGTCATAAAAAGCTCATCCATTCTGTTGGAAATCTCCAAGCCGGTAGGATCCTTGATTTTCTTAGAGATGTATAAATTGTAGTAGGGGTATTGCAGGGAGTTTCTTACCAAATAATACACATTGTATTTTTGGGTAGTGTCGCTAATCTCGACTTTAAAAGTAGGCGTATTATCGATATACCACATCCCATCAGGAATATCTTCATAGGCAGAATAAACCACCTGGTTATTACAGGAAAGGAGCAATACGGAAAGACATATTAAATACGTCCAAATAAAAGGCCTCATAATTCTTAAATTTTCTTGATCCACAAAACTACGCCAAAACCACTTGAATACGAACTAAGCCGTTGCAGGATTAACAAAATAGCGTTTCAACCAAGTATTGGCCGCAGGAACTTTCCATTTAGTCATCCATTGAGCCTTGGTTTGTACCTGGTTATCAAAAACTGTAGTATATCTGGTAATCACCTCTTCGGCAACCGCACGTTTTATTTCTGGCAAAGAGGCAGTTAACAATTTATTATCATGATCCAAATAGGCCAAGGAGCGGTCAAAGAAATCAATATGCAACTGGTGCCCTATTTCCTGAATCCAATGGGTAAGTTTATCAATAGAACAACCACTAGGAAGTTCGTCTCGCTCATCCACCGCAATAATAACAAACCGATTTTCGAAAAGCTTTACAGAAGCTGTTAACGGCTTTCCGTGTGCTTCCCATAAATCAACCGAAGCTTTTAAGGTTTCCGTTATAAGAGACTCTTCCTGTTCATTAAACGCTCTGTTGGCCTGAAAAATCCAAATTCTAGCATTCAAATCTATTTCGCTAAACGGCAAATACATATCTGATTATTTAAAAGTTATACTGGGAAGAACCCATTATTTTAATTCTAAGTTCTCTAAGTTATAAGTCGGAAGCTATCAATTCTGATAAATCGTAAACTTTGATAGCGCTTTCCTTTTCCTTGTTCTTAACGCCGTCCGTCATCATTACCATACAAAATGGGCAGGCCACTGCCACCGTGCTGGCTCCGGTTTCGATCGCTTCTTCCACGCGTTCAATATTGATATCCTTCTTACCATTTTCAGGCTCTTTAAACATTTGTGCCCCACCAGCACCACAGCATAGTCCTTTGGTTTTACACCGTTTCATTTCAACCAAATCCGCATCCAATATTTCAAGTACCTTTCTGGGAGCTTCATAAATATCATTTGCGCGACCCAAAAAACAAGAATCATGGTAAGTGATTTTCTTGCCTTTAAACTCACCACCCCCTTTTACGCTTAGTCTACCGTCATCAATCAATTGCTGTAAGAAGGTAGAATGGTGTATTACTTCATAATTCCCACCTAGCTCTGGGTATTCATTTTTTAACGTATTGAAACAATGTGGGCAAGCAGTAACTATTTTTTTTACACCATACATATTTAAAACCTGAATATTAGACAGAGCCAGCATTTGAAATGTAAACTCATTACCTGCACGCCTTGCCGGATCGCCCGTACAGCTTTCCTCGGTACCCAGTACAGCAAATTTTATACCAACGTGATTTAATATTTTGGTAAAAGCAACGGTTACTTTTTTATAGCGGTCGTCAAAGGAACCGGCACATCCTACCCAGAAAAGAATTTCAGGCATTTCATTATTGGCAGCCATTTCCGCCATTGTAGGTACTTTTTGTGTGATCTCCATTTTTACTAAAATCAGTATGACTTTAAAGTCGTTTTCACAAATTTATTGATTCAAATCCTTGGCCCAATCAAAACGATCGGAAGGTGAAAATTTCCATGGAGCTTGGTTTGTTTCCAAGTTTTGGAACATCATATTCCAAGATGCTGGTGCTATGGCCTCATCCATGACTTTGTAACGCCTTAATTGTAAAATTATATCCAACGGATTAATTAGGATAGGACAGGCTTCTACACAGGCATTACAGCTTGTACAAGCTAGTATTTCTTCCTCCAAAATATAATCCCCCAACAATGCTTTTTCATCCGCTACCAATTCACCTCCGTTTTTTTGCATATTCCTACCCAAATCTTCTAATCTATCGCGGGTGTCCATCATGATTTTACGTGGAGATAACAGCTTGCCAGTAATATTGGCAGGACACACGGAAGTACAACGACCACATTCAGTACAAGAATATGCGTCCATAAGGTTTTTCCAATTCAAGTCCATTACATCCTTTGCTCCAAAACGATCGGGAATAACGGCTTCCGCATCCGTACTTTCTGCCTCGATACCCAACATTGATTTCACCTCAGTAGTAATTTCGGGCATATTCACCATAGCACCGCGAGGTGTAAGACGGGTAAAGTAGGTGTTGGGGAATGCCAAAGCAATGTGTAGATGTTTGGAATAGGTAACAAAAACAGCAAAAACGAAAATGCCCGTAATATGCATCCACCAAGCACTCCGCTCATAGATGATCACGGACGATTCTGACCAATTGGCAAATAGTGGTTTAAAGAATTGACTAATTACGAAGTCTCCAGTACTCGTATAGTGTACCGAACCCATGGATTGCAAAGTAGTGTCGGCCGCATTCATGGTCAAAATGGCTAGCATTAGTACTATTTCTAATACCAAAATGATATTTGCATCCAACTCGGGCCAACCTCTCATTTCACGGTGACGTTTTGGTTGTAATCTTTCAGTGCCCAAAAGGTTCCTACGTACTAAAAAGAGGGCACAGGCTACAATTACACCTAATGCTAATATTTCAAAAAAATTGATGAGATACGTATAAAACACCCCAAAAAAGGAAGCAAAAATGCGGTGTGTTCCCAATACACCATCTAATATGATTTCAAGAACTTCGATATTGATCAGTAAAAAACCCGCGTAAACCAAAAAATGCAATATGCCCACAATAGGACGATCGAACATTTTCTTTTGACCGAAGGCGATAAGAAGCATCATACCCATTCGACGAGCCGGATGGTCGGTTCGGTCGACATGCTTGCCCAAATTGATGGTCTTTTTGATGATCTTAATTCGTTGCGCAATAAACCAGAAAACAACGCCGAGGATTACTACAAATAATATTTGCTGAAAAATAGCCATATCTTGAATTATTAATGTAGGACTAATTTGTTATTTATTATGCGTGCATAATAAATAACAAATATGAGAAAAATGAATTTACCGACCGAATTTGAAGTTTAAAAATATCATACCTGCACTAACTATCAGGGAATCAGCGCCCTTAAATTGGATCAAAAAATAATCTAAAAAAAACATAAAATTTTTAGTTAAAAAGTTTGGATTAAAAATGAAGACTTCTACCTTTGCAGTCCCGAAAGGAACCAATTGAGCCTGGTGATGTAGCTCAGTCGGTAGAGCAAAGGACTGAAAATCCTTGTGTCGGCGGTTCGATTCCGTCCATCACCACAAGATTATAAGGCTGTTACAAAGTAATTTGTGACAGCCTTTTTTCTTGTCGTAAACTATTGGTAAACATTTCTTCGAGTGAAACATTTTCAAAAAATGATGGAAGAATGTGAATAAGTAGTTTTGAGTGCGGCTGAAATATATTTTTACTAGAAATCAGTTCGCTTGGCAGAGAGTGATATAAGCCATTGTCCGTACAAAATTTATCTTGGTGACATTGTTTAATCGCATATAGACCGGATAGAGAAGGTTGCTCAATATCATGATCATCAGAAACATAACTTGGTTACAACGACTACGAATGAGACTCTTATACTGATACATTATGAGCAATTTGAAAAATCAAGGTGTGCCAACAAAACCTAAGAATATAAAGGTCTTGCTATATGTATCGATAGTGATTGCATTGGTAATACTAGCCGTCTCCTTAGGATTTTATAAGCGTATGTTTAATGGTGCTTTGTCGGAGAGCACTGAGGTATGGGGTCAGTTTGGTGATTATTTTAATGTCTTTATAGGGTTTGCAAATTTGCTGATTGTTTCTCTCCTTACTTGGGGGATCTTTGATATCCAACAGACTAATGAAAAATGGAAGGAATATCAAAATAAAGAAGCAAAGGATACTCAGAAGCTGAGGTATTTGGCTGGTTTAGTTAATAAGTCAATTTCATTTGGAACAAAAACAGTTGAGGGGCTTCGCGAATTCAGTAGCAAAATTGAAGCTGATCCTGAAGAAATTCCAATTCTCCGAGCCGCATCCTCTTCTGCAATCAGCAGACTTGTTAAAAAAAATGATCATGAGGACTTCTTTCTTGCCTATCTAAATAAGGTTGGGGACAGTGGTTCACTAGAGTTTTTTGAGGCTCTTGACGTTATCTACGAGAATTATCATGATCAGTTGAAGGATATCGAAACGATGACTATTAACAACTTTTCAAGGAGAAACCATTTAACGGAATTAATAAAAGAAATAATTGATGAATGTGCCAATTTGATGAATATCGAAAAGGCAGATGGCAGACATGAAGGAGACCTTTTCAGGTTTTTGAACAATATCATTTTGAGATATTACGAAGGCGTTCAAGTTCACCCAAATAGAACCTTCGAATTTCAACAACGGGTTTTTGCTCCGATATTGGAGTACTTTCAGCTCGAAACCAGATATTTAAATGAGCATTATAAAAAGCTAATTGCATTAACTATGAAAGCGAACAAATCGATTGTTCCTATAAAGGGAAATAACTTGAGTCTTGCTGCAAGGGTGTTAGTAATCGCTGACAATATCGAACAAGTTATTGCTAATATCCAACCTCAGATTGAAGCACTTAGAAACTTTAACGATGAGAAATTTTCTCAATTGTAGACCTGTCTAACATATCTAGAGTTGCCAAGCTCAAACTAATTATTATTGAATGGAAGCGGTAAGGATATATCATTGTCATCGTACTTCCATGTCTCATTATAGGCGTCCTTGACAATTTCCTGAGTACTAGTAAAAAACGAGAAATATTCAGCAGTTTGCTTTGCAGGGCTAATGTTGTTAAGTATTGCCACTACATCGGTGAAATCTCTGAAAAAACAACACCAGTTTATCATTGATAGTCGCATCAAACCATTGGTCGTTGGAACTAGTGTCGGATATTCCAGAGGAATATCACTTTTAGTTCGTTTTTGTGTAAGTGAATTATCTGTCAGCTTTGTTATTCCGAAGATACCGAAGGCTCTAAGGCTCTCACACAATTTTGTAGCACCGTCGATCGAACACGTCATCCATGTGCTACTCTCATTTGGATCTTCCGTTTCTTGAAATACGATGCCTCTAATTGGAATACCCGCACTCATCAGAGTAAGCTCGATGTTCATTAAACTTCCCAAGAGATGTACTAAGGTTGCATTCTTACCATCCTTCGTCATAGCTATCAACAAATTGTCATTTAGATGAAATATGATAAGGGGCGAACTTTCTTTTTGCTCTTTTGAAGAACTGTTTTTGCCGTTTTCAGTGAGAATACCATGCTCTTTCAATGATATTCGCAACGCAGTAAGCGCTGCTGCGATTTTCTTTTTTGGTGCTCTGTATGACGGAAGAAAGCCGACAATGTCGATGATAACGCTGTATGGCCTGTTTGAATCCAAAGGTGCTAGGTCAGATTTCATCTCTTTATAAACTTGTTACACAAGTTGTTTATTTTTTTCAAACTTCACAAAGCGTATAGCGAATTATGTGTGAAATTCCTTGCTTAGAACCATTTTCTTCCTAATGAAATCCGTCACATGTTGATAGGCATTTGAAAGCGATTTCAGGACTGCTATACATGGCATGAGGAGCGGTGGTTGGACTATAACCGCATATTTAAAGAAGATACTTCTACAATTTTCGTTTGAATGATTTGTTTATGAGTAAACCATCGTTTACTCATGAACGAAATCGCCACTTTTTGTTACTCTCTCGCCTTTTAACGCCTTCATTTCAGACAGTCGCTAACCCGATTTTAAAGAAAATCTGTTCAAATATAAACGATGGTTTATATCCGAACGAAAGGTTTTCTTATTAGCTATGAAACAGGCTGTTGCGTATTATCGTGTTTCTACGAAAAGCCAAGGCGAAAGTGGCCTTGGTTTGGAAGCTCAGCAAATTGCTGTTATACATTACTGTGAGCAGAATGATTACGAATTGATAAAAGAAGTCGTTGAAGTGCGGTCAACGAGAAAATGTCGAGCGATGCTATTCTATGCCTTGGAATTTTGTAGGAAAAGTAAGCTGACCTTAATTGTTGCAAAGCTGGACCGATTAGGCCGGGACGTTGAGCAGATCGCAGGAATTGTAAAATCTAATGTCGAGATCGTTGTGGCCGATAACCCTCACGCAAATCGTTTCACGATACATATACTTGCAGCGGTTGCGGAGGAGCAAAGACAGAGGATCAGCGATACAACTAAAGAAGCTTTAGGTGCAGCTAAACAAAGGGGTGTTATTCTCGGAAAAAATGGAAAAGTTCTTTCAGTAATCAACAAACAGGCGGCAGACAAATTTGCTATGGAATTGTTGCCGCTCCTCAATAGGCTGAAAAAGAGAGGAATAACTTCTGTAAGGTCTGTTGCTCGTGAATTAAATAAAAGAGCTGTTCCAACATTTCGTGGTCAGGGGCATTGGCATCCGGCAACAGTGCATGCGCTAATGCATAGATTGAAATGAATTATTAAGTTTTTTATCAACCACATATCGATTTACCAATATGATTTTTGATGACATGCCATCCTTATTATTTGACGACAATACTATTTTGACAAATTCCCTTGGCGACGGATATTATAATATTCCGTCGATGAATGCAAACTGTGATTGCGCTGGTTACACTTCAATCGATGACGACAATGATACCGAGAAGAGCACCCGAACTGTTGCTGAGGCGTATTGACGACGAATTCGCCTATGCTGTTAACTGTGCTTTTCCTTCATCCTTTCGGTTGCTGAACAGAGCTCAGTATGAAATTCTTTCGTCAATTGACGGTAAGGATGATCTATCAGATTTATCCGCACGACTGGGAATTGATTCAAATTTGCTTCAAGAATTCTTATTGATGCTTTCCAGTACGGAAATTGTTCGTTTTGATGATAAGTTCAAACAGCCTCAGCGGCCCGCAAGCCCCAAGTCACTTAATTTCTGGATTCACACCACTAATGCATGTAATCTTGGATGCAGTTACTGTTATATATCGACGCTGAATACCAGCAAAGGGATGTCCGTAGAAGTCCGTCAGCAATTGCTGCACAAACTTCAAGAAACAGTACGGCAACGGGGAATTAAAAATGTAAAGTTTCGTCTGGCAGGTGGAGAGCCACTGACGCAGTTTAAGAGCTGGAAGTCGTTCATTCCGGAGGCGAAGTCGTTATTAGCAGAACTGGGGTGTGCGATGGAATTCGCGTTTATTACCAATCTGACCATTCTCAATGAAGAAATAATTGAATTTTCAAGTAAGTACGGTATCAGCTATGGCGTCTCTGTTGACGGTGTAGACGCCATGCATAATTTGACCCGGAGCTTTCGCTCAGGCGAGGGATCTTTTTCGGTAGTATAAAAAAATCTGAAATCCTTACTGGCGAAGAATATTCCGGTGGCCGTAACAACCGTCATTTCTAATCAAAATCTTTCAGGGCTACCGGATTTAACAAGATACTTTATCGCTCTGGATGTACCGTTTAGGTATTCGATTGTCAAAGGAGAGGCCTTAGACGCCGTGACTTTGGAAAAATATCTTTCGGAATGCTACACAATTATGAAAGAGGCTGTGGAAACGGGCTGGCAGTTTTCCAAGAGACATCAGTTTTGCGATTTAAAGCCTAACGATCTTAGTTTTCAGACTTGCGCTTCCGGTTTCTCTGGGGGTGCTATTTATGTCGATGGCAATTTAAAGTATTGCCATGTGAATTTTGGGGATGAGGCAGAACCCTCTCATTCCATATTTGAGACGGAAATGGACTTGGTAGAGATGATTGAGAAGGGGAGCCATTACGAAGGCGAGAAGTCAGAAGATTGCAAAAAATGCCGGTATAGGCATGTTTGCACCAGTGGATGTCCTGTTTACCGGGAAAACGGAAAAGACCCACAGTGCAGCATCTACCATAAATTTATCCCTATGATTTATGAGCTTCAAGCCAGAGAGCGCTTGAATCTACTTCGACAATGTGAGATTGTATAGCCTTCTGTTACCCATGAAATAAAAAGGATGGTGGGTGTTGACTACTGCAATTTCTTTATTGGCCTTACTGGCAACATTTTACCAACTGTATCTACAACGCATCCATAACGAGAAGTCATTAAAGCCTCTGCCTCAAATTGACTTTCTGGATCGTAAAAATCAGATTTTCATTCATATCCAAAACAATGGTGTTGGTCCATTTGTGATTGATCGTCTAATCTTCGTCAAGGATACCAAGAGTTATGATCATATTGAACAATGCCTTGATCTGAACCCCAAGACATTTATGCATATGCGGGTCACTAGCTTGGACAAAAAGACTGTACTGCCGGAAAATCATCTGGAAGTGTTTTCCATTGTTTTCGAGGAAGATGAGCTCGATAGCCAAATGGATCAGGTAAGGGAACAGTTGGCGGACATCCGCTTAAAGGTAAAGGGTAGGGATATTTATGATAACCGGATAGATACTGATAGGAGTTTTGAATGGTTTGTGAGACACAACTCTAATTCTGTAAGTTAAACCTTATATGGCTTGAAATAGCATTATTCTTCTTCTCACTACATTGGACTGGATATCAAATTCTTATAATGTTGAAGTATGCCAATAATATAATTGAATATAATTGGACATATTAATAAAATAATATCAATATTGGTATTTCGTTGAGCGCTGTTGTTGCTCAATCCCTAATATCTCCTCTACCAAACTGGAAAATTATGATTACATCTTTAAACGTAAAGAACGTTGCGACTTATGATAATATTGCATGCTAAGGAGCAAACAAACTTTTCAAGTTGCTCCTTGAAGTGGAAAAATGATCAGGTCATGAAAATCCTTGTCTACAATAAGGACTTTAAAGAGAGGAACTTTGGAAAAGGCAGAATAGGTGGAGTATTTACCTTGGGGGAAGCAACTAAGGAAGAAGTGCAGGTTATTGAGGATAAGACAGAAGAATTAAGACTCATAAAAGTTGCCGGTGAGAAAAAGAGAGAAACCTTTAACAATCAGGTTACCACACGAGAAAATTTAGAGAATAATTTCAAAGAGACATCTTGGATAAAGATTTATAAAAAGTATGAATTGATATTCAAAGAAGCCTTCGTGGGATTTTTAAATAAGGAAAATTTTAAAAATAAACTTCTATTGGAATCCAAAAAAGAGACAACGACTCTTTTGTCATTAGAAGAATTAAAGGAAAAAGCGCAAACAATCTTTGGTGATGAGCCACTGAAAATTCAGAATATTGCTATTATTGATTTCGAACGATTAGTCGAGATCGAAAATAATTTGATTTGGAAAAAGGTCATTGTTGGAAAAGCAAATGTTAACATTTCAGCATTGATTCAAAGGATGAATCTAAATGACTGGGTGAACCAAGGTCGTTCTTATATTCAGGAAGGAGATGATATTTGTCCATTCTGTCAGCAATCAACGATCACTTCTGACTTCAAAAAACAGTTGGAAGATTACTTTGATGAAACCTATCTCAGCGATATAAAAACAGTTTCTACCTTAAAGCTAGAATATAGCACACTGATTCAGAATATTATCAATCAACTTAATGGTATCGAAACAACACAAAAGTCGCTTTCCTCGTCCAAGCTAGATATCGAAAAATATGCTGCTTTTTTGAAAACGTTGATTAGTCAAAGTGCTGCAAATAATGAAATATTAAATAACAAACTTAAAGAGCCCAGTAGAAGTTTAGAGTTATTTTCGCTTCAAGAACAACTCGATTTGGTGCTGACTATCATTAAAAATGCAAATTCGGAAATAGATAAGCATAATTTGATTGTAGAAAACTTTAACTCTGAAAAGACAAAGTTGGTGCAGAATATATGGAGCTTTATTGTTGCTGAATTTAAGACTGATATAGATTTATTCGTCAATGCTAATTCTGGATTGTTGACTGGTATAAATGCTTTGGACGCTCACTTAAAAGAATCAAGAGTGAAATATAGCACTTTGGATCTGGAGATTAAAAACCTGAGTAAAAATGTGACAAGTATACAGCCGACAATCAATGAGATTAATAGATTGTTGAAGTCATATGGGTTCTTAAACTTTAAAATTGTACCATCCAGTGAATCTGGATTTTATCAGATTCAAAGAGAGGACGGAAGTATTGCGGAAACTACTTTGAGCGAAGGAGAGATTACATTTATCACCTTCTTGTATTTTTTACAGTTATCGAAGGGCGGCGTTTCAAAAGAAACTGTCAATGAAGAGCGAGTTTTAGTCATTGATGATCCTGTTTCAAGTTTAGACAGTAACGTTCTGTTTGTTGTAAGCACTTTAATCAAAGAAGTCATCAAGAAGATTAAAAATGGCACAGGGAATATTAAACAGTTAATTCTGCTAACGCATAATGTTTATTTTCACAAGGAAGTCACATTTATTGACGGAAGAACTAAGGATTGTAGCAAAACAAATTTCTGGATTTTAAGAAGACATGACCATGTAACTAGTGTACAGGCTTTTCTAATGAAAAACCCAATCCAATCTTCTTATGAGCTTCTATGGCACGAACTTAAAGGAGACAATTTGAAGTCGCACATAACAATCCAAAATACTATGCGAAGAATAATTGAAAATTATTTCAAACTTTTAGGCAAGTATGTCGATGATGATATAATAAACAAGTTCTCAGTCAAAGAAGAGCAAGAAATTTGTAGATCATTACTCAGTTGGATTAATGATGGATCACACAGTATCAACGATGATTTGTTTATAGAACTACAAGACAGAACTATTGAAAGTTACAAAAAAGTATTCAAGGAAATTTTCGTGTCTACTAATCAAGAAGGGCATTACAATATGATGATGGGAATCAATCCACTTGTAGAGGAGCAGGCAGAGGCTGTAATTGCTGCTTAACCATCCTAATATTTACTGGGCGAGGAAGGTCACTCGTCTCGTAAATGTTAATTTGATGTGACATTTCTAAGTTTTTATTGATTTCTCAATAACAGTTTAGATGCCATATTTACCGCTTCAAGGACTGGATCTTGTGATAATCGGGCATAAATGGCAGTTGAAACCTGACTTTTGTGATTCAATGCCTTGCCTATCATAGGCAGGCTCGCTCCACTTATCGCCATATAGCTGCCCATAGTCCGTCGTAGATCATGAATTCGGATATCGTAAATTTTCATTCTTTTACGAATTCTATTGAAAGCTCGTTTGGGATCTTTTAAGTAGCCGTCTTGGCTTTCACCAGGGAAAACATATGGAGACGGTGCTTTCGAGTTGATATTCAGATATGCGCGATTTTTGAGGATATTTAATGCGGATTCGGAAAGTGGGACAATATTGATGTCACCGTTTTTTGTTTCATTTTCTGGTATACGCCATCGTTTAAGATCCATATTTATATCTGCCCATCTCATCGTCAGTACGTTAGTCTTTCTAGCGCCAGTGAAAAGTAGTATTTTGAAGAAATCCCGGAATAGGTCATTTTCTTCTTCCAAGGCGATATAGAATGCTTCGAGCTCTTGAAAATTTAAAAACCTATCACGGCTCACAGTTTTATATTTACGGACGGCTGTACATGGATTAGCGCAGTCTATGATTTTCTCCCGAATACCAAAATTGAACACCGCACTAATAATAGCAACCATTCTATTTGCTGTGGCACCTGTTCTGTTTTCACCAATTTTTGAATGAAGGTGACGTATCTTATCAGAGGTTATATTGCTAATTTTATGATTGCCAAATATAGGGAACACCTGATGTTCCATCATTTTTTTATTGTCCAGAGGTCGTTTGGTGAATTTCAAGGCGTGATGTTGATAGTATTCATTATATAGATCCTTGAAGGTTATTTCTCTTCTTTCCGCAATTTTATCTTTATGCGGATTTCCACCTAATGTAATGACGGAGGCTAATCTTTGTGCTTGGTTTCGAGCTTGCTCGATAGTGATGTCCGGATATCTACCAATCTTTACTCGCTCAGGAATTCCTTGAATTTTACGATACAGAATGAAAGTTTTGACACCGGTAGGGTAGACAACCAACTGCAGACCGGGAATTTTGCTATCAGTTATATGATAGCGTTTTTCAGAAGGCACAAGTTGATTAATGGATTCTTTTTTAAATGTTACGTTGTTTCGGCTCATTAGTCTTTAGCTCCAGTGCTACCCTAGTGCTACCACGAGGGTTAAATAACGACAATTTGAGTTTACCTTGTTTGACCTGTGTTTCAAGCAAAAACAATGTTTTATAATAACTGTAAATCAGGGTTAATATCACATAACACGTCCGGGATATACTTGACATGGAAGGGGTCGCAGGTTCAAGTCCTGCTACGCTCACCAAATTTCAAATACTTAATTGAAATTTTTGATTTCTCCTAAATGCTAGTCCTACCGCAGTGCTACCGTTAGCATTAATGTTTGGTAATATTTTTTTTAGTTAATATTGGTTCATTCCAAACTTACTCGCCACTTATTTACAGCTTCGTCTTGGTCACTATCCACAGCACTTTTGGCAGCTATCAATCACAGGTGCGAGCTTGCAGATAATTGGGAAAAGCTTGGGGCACAAATCTCCACAATCTACGTTGGTGTATGCATGCCTCAATCTCGACCCTGTTGTCAGGGCTGCGATTGAAAAGGCCAGCAACGCAATGTTTAATCCTATTTCGATATAGAAGTGTCGGAAAAGTGGATAGGTAACTCTATTTTTTTCTTTTATGCTTTTGCAACAACTTGTTCAAAAAGCATTTGAGGAAGACAGTAATTCTTGACCTCAAAACTGTTTTGACCTATTTATTAACAGTGCCTGTCGGTAGGCCTGCTCATCCGTGTAAAGATTTCATCAACCGATAGATAGATCATACAACCTTATCCGAGTTTGTTATCTGATCACAGCTTACGGATGCAAAATATCCAGATGACATCCTTGGTAACATAAGGATTGTATCCATGACACAAGTAGATTATTTCAAACTACAAGCCAAAAACCTGTTTAAAGATTTCAAAGAAAAAGCGCAAAAGCGTTTTCCTGACGATGCTGAATACATTGTGACCTGTGAATTTGGTTATGATGAAGAAGGCTTCAGCCTGATGAAAGCCCAACACATCATTGCCCTCATGTGCGGCTTTGAAAAATGGGCAGATTTAGCAAAAGCCCCTGATGATCAGCTAAAAGTAGCCAAATTACTGTTTGATTATCGCGACAGCGTCAACGTGGAAGAATGGCACGATTACGTTTTCGGCGTTGAGATGGACAATGATGTTAAACTTGATCCCGAAGCACAATTTCAAATTCTAAGTCAGGTATGGTTACGTCTACCCCCTGAAGAAGGGCATCCCAATATTCGTCAGCCACAAGCTGAAGATCAACACCTTGCCAAAACCAAAACGCCGCAACGAAAACAAGCGGCAAATGGACAAATCACCGCACTTCCATTGAATCCAATGGATCGTGCTGATTTTATTGAAACTGCAAATGAGGCTTTCGAGGATGTCATGGAACGGATAGAGCCAGATAGTCCAGACCTAACGCGTGAGCTTTGGGATGTTGAGTATTATGTGGACACCATGCTGACGCCAGATATGTTGCCGATAAACAAGGGTTATGCCCTATCACTGGTTGAGGGTTTTCTTGTTCATCATGTAATCGACTTAGC
>CAXBLH010000062.1:0-17613 GCA_963976315.1 uncultured Dyadobacter sp. | reverse complement strand
GTAGCCATTTTGTTAAATTCAACCCAACGTGCAGGTACTGCCCAGAATAGAATTGCTGATTTCTTGGATAAGGACGTGGTTGTATACCAATCCCAACAATCCTATATGGCGATGGCTCGGGGAGGTCTGTACGGTGAAGGGGTTGCTAAAAGTCGCCAACGCAGGTTTTTACCAGAGCCCCAAAAGGATTTTATATTTGCCGTAACTGTCGAAGAGTACGGTACCATTGGAGGTGTAGTATTAATGATATTATATTTAATACTTCTATTTCGTGGCCTAAAGGCCATAGAAGTAACTAAGCGGCCTTTTGGTGGATTGTTATCTGCTGGGCTCACTTTTACGGTAGTGAGTCAGGCATTTTCTGCCATGGCGGTTACTGTAGGTTTAGTGCCAGTAACGGGTCAAACTTTGCCATTTTTTAGTCAAGGAGGAACCTCTTTATTATTCACCGGTATTGCGATGGGGATGATTTTGAGCGTAAGCAGAGGAGAAAACATTGAAGAAAAACGAATTTAACGCACTATGTCGAAGAGGATTATTATTAGTGGTGGCGGAACAGGTGGGCATATCTATCCTGCTGTGGCAATTGCAAATGCAATAATGGAAATAGATCCCAATACGGAAATATTGTTTGTAGGGGCATTGGGCAAAATGGAAATGGAAAAGGTTCCCAAAGCAGGTTACCAAATTATTGGCTTACCCATTGTAGGAATAAAGCGGGCGCTAACAGTTTCTAATTTGGCTTTTCCTTTTAAGTTAATGAGTAGCCTCTTAAAGGCAAGAAAAATAGTTAAAGACTTTTCCCCTGATGTTGCGATTGGAGTTGGCGGCTTTGCGAGTGGTCCGTTGCTACTGATGGCATCCCTATTAAGAGTGCCTACCTTGATACAAGAACAAAACTCTTATGCGGGAATTACCAACAAAGTGTTGTCAAAATGGGCCAAGAAAATATGTGTGGCCTATCCCGATATGGTCAAATTTTTCCCCAAAGAAAAAATAATTTTTACGGGAAATCCAGTAAGAAAGGATATATTAAATTCCTCCGACAAAAGAGCAATAGCTTTAGCCCATTTTGGATTTTCCGCCGAAGTCAAAACTTTATTAATAGTGGGAGGTAGCCTAGGTGCCAAATCCATTAATGAGACCGTATTGGAGGACTTAACACTCCTACTGGAAGAAGGGTTTCAAGTACTCTGGCAAACGGGAAAAGGATTTGACAAATCAAGGATAACTTCATTAGAGCTTAATAGTGGTTCCAAAGTGAAGGTATTTGAGTTTATATATGAGATGGATTTGGCGTATGCAGCCGCAGATGTTGTTGTTTCCAGAGCTGGTGCCTTAGCCGTATCTGAGTTATGTTTAGTGGGTAAGCCTGCTATTTTAGTACCATATCCTTTTGCAGCAGAGGATCATCAAACTCAAAATGCAATGAGTTTGGTGAATCAAAACGCGGCTTTGATGGTGCCTGATTCAAAAGTGAGTATTGACCTTATTGATACCGCCATACAGCTGCTCAAAAATGACGAACATGGATCTCAGTTATCCGATAATATCAAAAAATTAAGTAAACCGGATGCTGCCAATAGGATAGCACACGAAGTATTTAAAATCGCTAATTTGTAATTAAGCACATTAATAGTTGTCAATGGATCAGTATAAAAGGATATATTTTGTGGGGATTGGGGGGATAGGTATGAGTGCTTTGGCACGATGGTTTAATGCTAATGGCTTTCAAGTAGGGGGCTATGACAAAACGCGTACTAAATTAATAGAGGCACTTGAGAAAGAAGGAATTGTAATTACTTTAATGGATAGTGTGGATACGATTCCAGAGGATGTAAAACTTTCCGTCGTCGATACTTTGATTGTTTATACGCCCGCAGTTCCTGTAAGGCATATACAAATGAATTATTTTAAGGACAATAACTTTATGATCCTTAAACGTTCCCAAGTGCTTGGTATGCTCACTAATAATATGCGCACTATTGGGGTTGCGGGAACACATGGAAAGACGACCACCTCATCGATGGTTGCACATATTTTAAAAGTCGCTGGAGTGAACAGTACCGCATTTTTGGGTGGAATTACTCAGAATTATGGTACCAACTTATTATTGAATAGCCCGACAGAAAACCTAGAAGAGGTAGTTTGTGTCGTAGAAGCAGACGAGTTTGACAGGTCATTTTTGACTTTGTTTCCTGAAATTGGAATTGTTACTTCTACCGATGCCGACCATTTGGATATTTATGGTAAACATGATGCCGTTCTTGACTCATTTAGAGAATATGTGAGCCAGATCGACGAAAAGGGAATATTGTTCTTACAAGATGGACTTGAAATAGAAAGTGCCTGTAAGGCTAAAGTAGTTCGGTATTCTTTGGATAGTGGAACTTATAAAGCGGATAATATTCATACGGAAAATGCCCGGTTCGTTTTTGATCTCATACATCCAGAAGGTACCATTAAGGATATTCGAATGGTTATTCCGGGGTATCATAATATTGAGAATGCGATTGCCTCCGCCGGAGTTGCAATGTATTTGGGCGTTGATACGCAATTAATTAAAGAGGCCTTAGAAAGCTATAAAGGAGTAAAAAGAAGGTTTGAGTATCATATAGAAAATGAGTCTGTGGTGTATATTGACGATTATGCACATCACCCCACTGAAATAGATGCCTTTTTGAAATCAGTGAGACATTTATATCCTGGGAAAAAGATCACAGTCGTATTTCAACCGCACTTGTTTACCAGAACAAGAGATTTTCTAGATGATTTTGCGAAAAGTTTGTCAAATGCAGACTGCCTCTTGTTACTAGATATTTATCCAGCTCGTGAAGAACCAATAGCAGGTATAAATTCTGGGCTGTTATTAGAAAAAACAACGACGTTAAGTAAGTTTCTGGTGTCAAAATCAGAACTTATAGATAAATTGGATGAAATAGATTTGGAAGTATTAGTTACTATCGGAGCGGGGGACATTGATACCCTCATAGAGCCTATCAAAGAGCTACTACAAGCCACTATAAACTAATTAATTCATGATTGCATTTTTAATTTAGCTTAGATGTTACGTAAATTTGATACTCTTTGGCGAATCCTTAAGAAAAGCTTATGGTTAATAGTACCTATTCTTGCTATTGGTATGGCTGAGCACCGTCTGGATCGTCAGAGATGTAATAATTTGGTAATCAATATTGAAGGTGATTCTAAAACTCATTTTTTAAATCAAAATGACATTTTAAAACTAGCCACCCAAAACGGGGAAGATCCTTTAACAGGTGGAAGGTTAACTGAAATTCGATTGGCAGAAATAGAAAAAAGGGTAGTTAAGAATCGTTTAATAAAAAAATGTCAAGTATTTCGTGACCTAAAGGGGAATATAATAGTTAATATTGAACAAGAAAGACCCGTTGCGCGAATAATCCATTTATCCTCTAATGGCGAATGGCGAAGTGCATCAGGTCTGTATTTGAATCAAAATGGTCAATTTTTTCCATTATCAGACAGTTATACTGCACGGACACTATTGGTTACAGGTTCTCATCTAATGGATCACAAACTGTTAAATGAATCTAGCGACCTTTTAAAGCTGATTAACTTTTTGGATGCTGATCCGTTTTGGAATGCCCAAGTTTCCCAACTGAATGTAGGTTCAGATGGGGAAATTAGTATGTTAACCTTATTAGGGGACCAAGTGATTGAATTTGGTTCTGCCGAGAATTTTAACAATAAATTACGGAAGTTGAGGTTATTTTATACTAAGGTTTTAAGCCAAGACTGGGGAAGGTATTCTAAAATTATTGTAAAGTATCAAGATCAAATTGTTTGTGAATAGTAATTCACGTTTAGTATGGCACATGAAAATATAGTAGTAGGAGTTGATATTGGAAGTACCAAAATTGCGGTAGTGGCGGCAGAGATGCCTGTATCAGGTGCATTTCAAAATTCCATTGAGATTTTAGGTTTTAGCGAAGTTTTAGTGCCAAACGGAGCAGTGGTAAATGGGTCAGTGGAGAATATTAAACAAGTGGGAAGGGCTATTAGAAGCGCATTGGCAGAGGCTTCCATTTTATCAGACTTAGAAATTGGTATAATAAATGTAAGTTTTAGTGGCTCTCATGTTAAAGTGAGTAATCAAAATGATGGTGTGTTGAGGCCATCTGCTTCCACTGGCGAGGAAGTTACGCAATCGGACGTAGACCAGCTGGTGGACGATATGTACCGGGCAAAATCTGAGCCGAATTATGAAGTTTTACACGTGTTACCTATGGATTTCGTAGTTGATAATTCAACAGGGGTTAAAGAGCCTGTTGGACGAACGGGTATTAAATTAGGTGCTAACTTTTTAATAATTTCTGCTAATAACCAATCTATCCAAAGAACAAGGAAGAGTTTATTAGAGGCTGATACTAATTTGAAATATGATAAAATGATATATGCACCGCTGGCATCTAGCTTGGCAGTGCTTACTGATAACGAAATGAAGGCGGGTATTGCCTTAGTAGATATTGGGGATCAAACAACTGATTTAATTATTTATCAAGATAATATAGTACGTCATATGGCAAGTTTTCCTGTGGCGGGAAGACATATCACTAATGACCTTGCATTGGGGTGCGGTATTCAACCAGAGAATGCTGCCAATCTTAAAAAGATATATGGAACTGCCTTGGCCGACGATGTTGCGTTAAATGTTGAAATTTTAGTAAATTTCTTAGCTGGTAGACCTCCAAAGCAGGTTCTTAAAAAGAATGTCGCCCTTATTATTGAGGAGCGTTTAAAGGAAATTGCGGCGATGGTATATGCCGAAATACAAAATTCAGGATTAGAAGAAAAATTGATAGGAGGTATTGTGTTGACCGGAGGAACAGCGAATATACCTGAGATTGAAACGCTATTTGAGAACGTTACGGATTTGTCGGTTCGCGTGGGGTTCCCGGAAAACTTGGCGCATACTGCCAAGGCTGATGCAGTGAGTAACTCCACTTATACCACAGCTATTGGTTTAGCTTGGGCGGGAATAAAGTCTTTGGATTCACGAATCCATACGGTATGCAAGCCAAGGCAGCAGCAGCCCGAGGTGAGGCCAAATCAGAACGCACCATTGCCGCCAAAACAAGTAGATAAGCCAAAAGAAGAACCTAAGAAGAATTCAGGGTTACTGTTTTGGGAAAGCCTTTTAGGAAAAAGAGAAGACCCTTCGGATGAATATTAAAGATACTTTAATAAATTGAAATATTTAACCTATAGGATATGGATATCAGTTTATTACACGCATTAGAACAAGATTACATCGTGAACGAAATTGTAAGAGATCAACCCAGTGGTGCAAATCAAATGGAACCTGCCATCATTAAAGTTATTGGAGTTGGAGGCGGTGGGAGTAATGCAGTCAACTACATGTTTGAGAAAAAAATCAAAGATGTAGAATTTGCTGTTTGTAACACGGATAGACAAGCACTAGCCAATAGTCCCGTGCCCGTAAAGATACAATTGGGGGCGACGCTAACTCAGGGTCTTGGAGCGGGAACGGATGCTTTAAAAGGCAAAGAGGCCGCTTTGGAGACCATTGAAGAGATTAAAGCACTTTTGGGTGGGTCTACACAAATGGTATTCATAACCGCAGGTATGGGGGGAGGGACAGGTACTGGTGCAGCGCCCGTAATAGCCCAACTTGCAAAGGAAATGGGTAAACTTACCGTAGCAGTGGTTACGGCACCTTATACTTGGGAGGGACTCGATAAAAAGGAACAGGCATTACAAGGAATTGAAGAACTGAAGGAATACAGTGATACAGTTCTGGTGGTTTTGAATGACAAGCTGGAAGAGCTTTTCGAGGATATGACGCTTACCCAAGCTTTTGCGGAAGCTGATGGGATACTACTAAATGCGGTTAAAAGTATTTCCGAGATTATAACCACTAACGGAAATATAAACACGGATTTTAAGGATGTTGAGAAAGTACTCAAAAAAGCCGGTCAGTCGGTGATGGGTACTGCAGAGTCTACGGGGCCTGAAAGAGCAAGAATCGCCATTCAAGCAGCTTTAGATTCCCCTCTTTTGAACGATAAGGATATTAAAGGGGCAAAACGAATTCTGGTTACTTTAGCTACCAGTAAAAAGCACGAAGCGACTATGAAAGAGCAACGTGAAATCTGGCAGTATGTATTGTCGCAAGTAGGTGGAGAAGCAAGGATGTTTAAACTAGGTACCATTACCGACGATACCTTAAATGATAAGTTGAGGGTGACGATTGTGGCGGCTGGTTTTGATAGCTTAGAATCGCCTATTCCAGGCATGCTTATAAAGACTTCCGGGTTGAATATGCCTGTGGAGGAAGAGTCTAGCCAAAATGATACTGGCTATCTTGTTTCAACCGATATGCAAGTAACGCCAACTTCTTCCATCGAGATTTCCGATGAACCTAATGTTATTTCTGTGCCTAGTTCCGAAATGAATATTTCCAATTTTGAAGTTACTCCTCAAGAAGTTTGGAGCTCCGAAGAGTTATTACGGATTTCGGCGATGGTACAAGCATTTAAAGAAGGCCTTATTCAATATAAAGACTTGGATGGTCCTGCCTACAAGCGCAGTCACCTGGATCTTTGGAAACGTCCAGTTATACCTGCCAGTGAAATGGAACAACATTGGTTAAAATAAAGGGGGGGATTTCTCCCTTTTATTTTAAAACGCAATGATTTGGTCTACTTGTAAATCTACCAGCTCCTTATATAAAGAGTTAGTGATATCAGTACCGTTAAAGTTTTGATTGATTTGCCCTAGTTTGACTCGTAAGGAAAGGGTGTCCATTCCTAAATAACTAAATACGTCGTTTAAATGACTTAGTGCTAAAGCTGCTCCTTGGGGATTTGAAGATAATCCTACCAAAGCAGCTTTCTTGCCATTAAAGCTGTTGGGATAAGGCAAACCATCCAGAAAAGCCTTGAAGACACCTGGATAGGAACCGTTATATTCAGGAATAATAAAAATAAATCGGTCTGTCTTGTCCAGAAGGTATCTAAGGTTATTGAAGGCAGGGTTTTTTCCAGTGTTTTCGTAGAGGGCGGATACTGTAAAGTCATTTGGCAATTCACGAAGATCGAGAACTTCCCCTTTAAAGCCCTTATCGTTAAGCACTTTTTGGTAGTATAATGCAACTTTACAGGACATCGAATTAGGGCGATTGGTACCCACGACAATAACTATTGAATTTTTAGGAATGCTCATTACAAAGGTTAGCGACTGAATGTATACAACAAAAATGAAATATTTTCATTCTAAATAAGTCAATAAAATAAACATTTAAATTGATTTTAAGTTAACAGAACTACTATTCTTTGAAATGCTGGGGGAGGACTGGTTTCCATATACCCAACATTTATTGTTATCTTTGAAACCTTATTCCAATATTTAAATTTGGAAAAGTGTAGTGATAAAAGTTCATAATTAGGATAATAACCCCACTTATCAACATGTCTTGGTTTATACGTAAAGAAAAAGGTATCAGCACACCCACCGAAATGAAGCGTGAAGCTCCAGATGGACTTTGGTACCAATGTTCTAATTGTAAGAAAGTTACAGCAACAAGAGAGCATAAATTAAATGCTTATACTTGCGTAAATTGTAATTATCATGAAAAAGTTGGTTCCGATGCATATTTCGAACTCTTATTCGACGAGAATAAATTTATAGAACTAGATGCCGACTTGGTGTCGGGTGATCCACTTAAATTTGTGGATACCAAAGCCTATCCAGCGAGGATCCAGGCCACCATGGCCAAAACTGGGCTGAAAGATGCGGTTCGTACAGGATATGGAAAAATGAATGATATTTCTATTGTGATTGCCGCAATGGATTTTAATTTTATTGGTGGTTCCATGGGGTCGGTTGTCGGAGAAAAGATCGCTCGCGCCATCAATTACTCCCTGAAAAATAAGATGCCATTTTTGATGATCTCAAAATCTGGGGGAGCCAGAATGATGGAGGCCGGTTTTTCATTGATGCAAATGGCGAAGACATCAGCAAGATTGGCATTACTATCCGAAGCCAAGATTCCATATATTTCTCTATTGACAGATCCAACCACTGGTGGAGTAACTGCCTCGTATGCGATGTTGGGAGATTTTAATATCTCTGAACCTGGTGCGTTGATAGGTTTTGCTGGCCCACGAATAATACGCGAAACAATTGGGAAGGATTTACCAAAAGATTTTCAAAGCGCCGAATTCGTATTAGAACACGGTTTTCTGGACTTTATCGTTGATCGTAAAGATCTAAAAGATAAGCTTACTAGCCTGCTCACTATGTTAAAATAATATGCGTTTAGTAAATCATCCGGTTTTATGTAATTATTATGTTACTTATCGCTGCAATGCCTCATGTAGCTTCTGCGATATATGGGAGAAACCTTCTCCCTATATAAATCTGGATAATTTTACAGAAAACTTAAGGGATTTAAAAAAGCTTGGGGTTAAGGTAATTGATTTTACCGGCGGTGAGCCGCTGCTTCACCGAGACCTGCACGTTTTTTTAAAACTTGCCAAATCAAATGGATTTTTAACCACAGTAACAACCAACGGACTTTTATATCCCAAATATGCGGAGAAGTTAAAGGGGTTGGTGGATATGTTACATTTTTCGTTGGATTCGCCCATTCGGGAAGAACATGATGCTTCTCGTAATGTTAAATGTTTCGACAAAGTAATGGAGTCCATCCAAATAGCAAAATCACTAGGAGAGCGTCCCGATATTATTTTTACGGTTTTTGAAACGAATGTGGATAAAATTGAAAAACTGTGGAAGGATATTTGTATCCCCAACGATTTGGTGCTGATACTCAATCCGGTGTTTGAGTACAATGGAATAGGCTCTTCTTTATCAGAAGCGGCGTTGAAGGAAATGTTATGGTGGGGCAAACAGCGCAACGTTTATTTGAATGAAGGCTTTATACAGCTACGGCTGGATGGAGGCAATAATATTGAAAGCCCCGTTTGTAAGGCAGGAAGCACTACACTGGTTATTTCGCCGGAAAATAAGTTGGTACTACCCTGTTACCATCTAGGTATAAAAGACTTTGAAATTGACGGTCGACTGTTTGATTTGTACAAATCTGCAGAAGTACAGCACTTGGTTTCTCTGGAAGGGAAACTGCCTGAATGTAGCGGCTGCGCCATTAATTGCTATATGCAACCTTCATTTGCCGTGGAACTGAACAAATATTGGTGGAAAGCATTACCAAGTACCATTAAGTATAATCGAATAAAGGGAACTTGGAAACAAATGATTGGAATTTCGTAGCCTGTACTAGCTAGAAGTTCTTTTCTGAAAGTTGAAATATGGTTTTTAGCTCCAATGGAATGCTACTCGAATAATTAATTAAGGAATAAAAATGTCCGAAAAATTAGTAAAGCAAGTTAATATCAAAAATAGAAGAGCCTCGTTTGAGTTTTTTTTTATGGACGAATATACTGCTGGAATTGCACTTACTGGAACTGAAGTGAAATCGATAAGGCAGGGTAAGGTGAATTTTCAGGATGCTTATTGTCTGTTTATGGAGGGAGAGCTCTATCTCCGTAGTTTACATATATCGCCTTATACGGAAGGAACGCATTATAATCACGACCCTATGCGTGATCGTAAATTGTTGTTAACCAAACGAGAAATGAAGAAGTTGGTGGAAGGCCTTAAGGACCAAGGTTTAACCATTATTCCCATAAGAATGTTTACGACGGATAGGGGGTTGGTTAAACTACATATTGCTTTGGCAAAAGGTAAGAAGCTATACGATAAACGAGATAGTATTAAGGAACGCGATATTAAAAGAGAAACCGATAGAACGCGCTATTGAAAGTGAGCTTGATTCATTAAAAAGCTCTTAATTAAGGATTTTTGTATTTTTGTTTTCGAAATTACAGATAGCTTTTTGTAAAAATTCTTATATTGCCGGAACTAATCCCCAATACAGAAATATGGGTAAAGTACTGGTTTTGAATCAAGATTATAGCGCATTAAGTATTTGTACTGGACCAAAAGCATTTCTGTTGGTTTATTTGAACAAAGCAGAGTTGTTGGCGGAATCGCAGGAGAGGGACTTAAGAACTGTTAAGGAAATATACCCCATGCCCATTGTAATTCGGCTGAAAAGGTATATTCATATTCCTTATCGTGGAGTCGTTATGACCCGTCAGAATATTTTCAAAAGAGATCGAAACCGTTGCCAATACTGCGGTACACATGAGCATCTTACCCTTGATCACGTAGTCCCCAAATCACGAGGAGGCAAAACAACCTGGGATAATTTAGCAACGGCTTGCAAACGATGTAACTCCAAAAAAGGGGATCTTACCCCCGAGGAGGCCAATATGCCACTGAGCCAACGTCCATTCCGACCATCTTTCTTAATGTTTATCCGGGACTTTTCTGGCCTGTCGCCGGAAGAATGGCAACCTTACTTAGGGATTAAGGAAAGAGCCTATAACTGAAAAAATCCTGATATAGTTAATCTACTATTCTCATTATTTAACCAGCTTATTTCTAGAGAATTAGTGGATTTATCACTACCTTTGCGCTCTATTTTATAGTTAATTTCTATTTTTTACTAATTTTCAGCTAGTTAGCTCGATAGCTGATGTAACCAAGAGCAATAATTCCTACATATGTCTAAGGAAAATAAAACACAAGAACTTCCTGATTTCGATTGGGACAAAGCAGACGATAAAGGATTTGGTACTGGCTATTCTGCCGCTGATCGCGAACGTTTGGAGCAATTATACGACGGAACACTTTCTCCAGTTCAGGAAAAAGAAGTTGTTAAAGGTATAGTTGTTGGGATTACTGATCGTGAAGTAATTCTTAACATTGGTTTCAAGTCAGATGGTATTGTTTCTTCAAACGAATTCCGTGATATCCCAGGGATGAAAATCGGGGATGAGGTTGAAGTTTATGTAGAAACACAAGAAGATGCTCAAGGGCAGCTTGTACTTTCTCGTAAGAAAGCCAAAGTTATAACTGCATGGGATAACATTCAGAAATCATTTGATGAAGATGTGGTTATTGATGCAAATGTAAAAAGAAGAACAAAAGGAGGATTGATCGTTGATATCTTCGGAATTGAAGCATTCTTACCAGGTTCTCAAATTGATGTTAAGCCAATTCGTGATTTCGATGTTTTCGTTGGAAAACGTATGGAAGTGAAGGTTGTAAAGATCAATTACGCGAATGATAACGTGGTAGTTTCTCACAAAATCCTTATTGAAAAGGATCTTGAAGCGCAACGTCAACTTATACTAAATAACCTAGAAAAAGGACAAGTACTAGAAGGTGTCATTAAAAACATGACCAACTTCGGGGTATTTATCGATTTAGGTGGTGTAGATGGTTTACTTCACATCACGGACATTTCGTGGGGTCGTATTAACCACCCATCTGACCTACTTGCACTAGACCAAAAACTGAATGTTGTTGTTCTTGATTTTGACGAAGAGAAAAAACGTATTTCTCTTGGTTTAAAACAACTACAATCACATCCATGGGATTCACTTGATGAAACAATTCAAGTAGGTTCTGAAGTTAAAGGTCGTATTGTAAATGTTGCAGATTACGGCGCATTCCTTGAAATTAAACCAGGTGTTGAAGGTTTAATTCACGTTTCAGAAATGTCATGGTCACAGCACTTGAGAAACCCTCAGGAGTTCATGAACGTGAATGACGAAATAGCAGCTGTTGTTTTGACATTGGATCGTCAAGAGCGTAAAATGTCGTTAGGTATCAAACAACTTACGGAGGATCCTTGGACTCAAACCGTGCTTAAGGAGAAGTATGCTATCGGCACGCGTCATAAAGGTGTGGTTCGTAACTTAACAAACTTCGGTCTGTTTATTGAATTAGAAGAAGGAATTGACGGACTAGTTCACGTTTCTGATCTTTCTTGGACTAAGAAAATTAAGCATCCTTCGGACTTCGTTAAAGTAAATGACGAACTTGAAGTAGTTGTTCTAGAACTTGATGCGGATAACCGTAGACTAGCTTTAGGTCACAAACAATTGGAAGAGAATCCTTGGGATACTTTTGAGACTATATTCGCGGTGGGTACTGTTCACCGTTCAACCATCGTTGCCAAAGGTGATAAGTTTGCTACCTTGGAGCTTCCTTACGGAATTGAAGGTATTTCTGCTATTAAGAATTTGGCAAAAGAAGATGGAGCACTTGCAGAAGTAGGTGAAAGTCTTGATTTTACAGTTCTTGAGTTCTTGAAAGATGAGAAGAAAATAGTTCTCTCTCACTCAAAAGTAGTTGCGCCTGCTCCTGTTGAAGAAAAGAAAGAAGAGAAAGTAGCAAAGGCAGCACCTGCAAAAGCTTCTGAACCAGCAGCTAAGGAAGGTGAAAAATCAACTTTTGGTGATCTAAGTGTACTTTCAGCATTGAAAGAACAATTCGAAGAAAACGAGAAGAAAGAAAAAAAGTAATAAAAAAGGTTGGTAATTCTACTTATTAGTAAAATTATTTAATACTTTTGCACCGGATTAGCAGATCATCTCTGCTAATCCAATTGGTTCCGTGGCCGAGTGGCTAGGCAGAGGTCTGCAAAACCTTCTACAGCGGTTCGAATCCGCTCGGAACCTCCAATTTTTAACCTGCTTTTAATCCAACGATTTAAAGTAAATTAGACGAATTAGCCATTCAAAATCTGTTATTTCTATCAGGTTTTGTATGGCTATATTTTTTTGCTAGTAGCTTGATAGTCAATGTCTAATACATGATTTTTGTCATGTTTTTAAAAGATATTAATTAGAAATATTATAAATAGTACCTCGGAACAAAATATCACTGAAATACTTTTGTGGATAAAGTTTCGTAAGCTAGTTTTGTCTGTTGAAGAATAATGCATAGTTTATTATGAATATACCATCCCGAGAAGGCACTAAGTTTTTTTACATTTCCAAGTGTTCAAAATTGCTCTCAGCAGTTGCTTTAGCACTCATCCTTAGTTTAAGTAATTTTTCATTTGCACAAGAAGCTGCTCCAGATGCTGGAGGAGCCGACCTTGCGAAAGGAGAATCTATTTTCAAGAATAATTGTGCTCAATGCCATTCCATCACCGATGAACGCGTGGTAGGCCCTGGTCTGAAAGGATCCACTAGTCGTAATAATATGGACTGGCTTGTCAAATGGGTTCGCAACTCACAAGCAGTAATTGCTTCTGGAGATGCTTATGGCAATAAAATTTATAATGAGTACTCCAAAACCCAGATGACGAGCTTTCCCGGCTTATCAGAGGAGGACATTAAGTCAATATTTGCATATGTAGATAATGCAGCCACGGCAGTGCCAGAAGCTGCAGCTGCTGCTACAGGTGGAGGTGGAACTGCTGCCGCTAGCGGCCCATCCGACCTTTTCCTAATCGTTTTAGTTGCATTGGTTGTCGTGATGCTTTTGGTATTAGGTGTGCTTTTAGCCATTGTATCCATTTTAAGTAAGGCGGTAAAAGGAACCGACGGACCCGACGATGAAACAGACTTCATGGAACGGTTGGGTAAATCTTTAAAATCGTTTGCTGGAGATCCTGCAATCAGAGCTGCAGTAATATGGGTTTTTGTATTACTTTCATTAAAAGCTACTGTAGATGGCGCGTATAGTGTTGGTGTTCAACAAGGTTACGCTCCAAAGCAACCCATCTCCTTTTCGCATAAATTGCATGCTGGGGAATATAAAATTGATTGTAACTATTGCCACACTGGGGTTAATAGAGGTCAATCCGCTCATATACCCTCTGCAAATATTTGTATGAATTGCCATGGTGTTATCAAAAAAGAATCACCTGAAATTCAGAAAATTTATACTTCGATTGAAAACAATCAACCTATTGAATGGGTACGTGTGCATAACTTGCCTGATTTTGCCTACTTTAATCACTCACAACACGTAAATGTTGCTGGGTTAGAATGTCAAACATGTCATGGTGAAATTGAGCAGATGGAAGTAATCC
Source organism: uncultured Dyadobacter sp. (assembly GCA_963976315.1). Taxonomy (GTDB): domain Bacteria; phylum Bacteroidota; class Bacteroidia; order Cytophagales; family Spirosomataceae; genus Dyadobacter. The sequence continues at coordinate 3,629 of CAXBLH010000062.1, read as the reverse complement.
AGCAACGTTCTTCTTTGACCATGGGCTGGTGTATTGATTGTCACCGTAAAACGGATGTGAATACAAAAGGTAATGCGTATTATGATAATCTAGTACAGCTTCACGCTTCTGAATCACAGGATGCTTTGAAAGTGGAAGATATTGGTGGATTGGAATGTTCTAAATGTCACTATTAATACACGGAAATTAACACCTGAATACAACTTATTTGTATTAAATATATATGAAAAATACTGATAAAAGATACTGGAGGGGACTAGAAGAACTTCGTAATGATGAGAAATTCATCAAAAACGCAGGATCAGAGTTTTCGGAAGCCCCAGCTGAGTCGCAGTACGAAAATTTAGTCGATGGAACTGGTTCTAATCGTCGTGATTTTCTAAAAGTATTGGGTTTTGGTATGGCAGCAGTTTCTTTGGCTGCTTGTGAAACTCCAGTAAAACATGCAATACCTTACGTAAATAAACCAGCAGGAGAGTTTCCAACACTCGCCAACTGGTATGCATCTACTTATTCTGAAGGTGGAGATTTTGCAAGTATACTAGTTAAAACAAGAGAAGGTAGGCCCATTAAAATTGAGCCCAATGATCTTGGGAAAGGTTTCTCCGGCGTAGGTGCTCGTGTGCATGGTTCTCTTCTTGGACTTTATGATAATGAAAAACTGAAGGGACCCAAAAAAGGAGATGATACAAAGGTCTCTTGGGAAACGGTTGATAAAGAAATATCCTCTCAATTAGGTCAAATAGCTGAAAAGGGTGGAGCAATTCGTTTACTGTCTTCAACGGTAATGAGTCCTTCTACAAAATCAGTGATTGCTGACTTTATAACGAAGTATCCAACTACCAAGCATGTAACTTATGATGCAAATTCGGTTTCGGGTTTAATTAAGGGCAATGAGATTTCGTTTGGAAAGGCCATTGTTCCGACTTATGACTTTAGTAAAGCGAAAGTGGTTGTGGGAATCGGCGCTGATTTCTTAGGTTCATGGATTTCTCCTGAAATTTTTGCCGGACAGTTTGCTGAAACAAGAAGAGTTAGTAGCTCCAAAGATGGTAAAAAGGATATGTCCAGACATTACCAGTTTGAGACTAATTTATCGTTAACTGGTTCTAATGCTGATTATCGTAGTGCTGTGAAACCATCACAGCTTGGTTCGGTAGTTACTAGCTTATATAACAAAGTTGCCGCTAAATTAGGTGGTAAATCTGTTTCTGCTGCTACTGTAGATGTTCCTAACTTGGATAAAGCAGCCAATGATTTAATTGCTGCAAAAGGCGAGTCCTTGGTAGTATGTGGCTTGAATGATCCCTCGGTTCAAGTGGTGGTAAATGCTTTGAATAGTTTGCTTGGTAATTATTCGTCTACCATTAACTTAGGTGCTCCTACTTTCACTCGTCAAGGAGACGATGTTGAAATGAATGGCTTGGTGGACGAGATTAAAGGCGGCAAAGTAGATGCCTTGTTTTTACTAGGTGCTAATCCTGTATATGACCATCCAAGAGCCGCTGACTTAGCTGCCTCAATTGGAAAAATAGCACTTAGTGTTTCCTTCAATGACCGTGCGGATGAAACTTCATCTTTGATGAAATACATTTGTCCTGCGCCTCATTATTTAGAATCATGGGGTGATGCCTCTCCAAAGGCAGGATTTTACACGTTAATTCAACCTACAATAAGTCATATTTTTAGTAGTCGTCAAGCTCAAACAAGTTTATTGAAATGGGCTGGTTTAAATGAGGATTACCATCAGTACTTAAAATCTTATTGGAGAAAAAATATTTATTCTTCTGCTGTTAAAGGTGGTTTTGATTCTTTCTGGAATAAGTCCTTGCATGACGGGGTTTATATCTCCGAAAATGCAAATACCGAAGCCTCTGGGGTTACTTTCTCAGGAGATGTTGATGCCGCGGCATCAACAATAGCTAAAACATTTAAAGCTGGTGGTTCTGGAATAGAGCTGGTAATCTATGAAAACATTGGAATAGGAAACGGTTTTGCCGCGAATAATCCATGGTTGCAAGAAATGCCAGAGCCAGTAACGAAGGCTTGTTGGGATAATTTTGCATGTATTTCGCAAAAAACGTCCTCTGATCATGGTCTTGAACAAGGCGATGTCGTAAAAGTTGATTTGAACGGTAAGTCTGTTGATTTACCAGTTTTGGTTCAACCTGGACAAGCAAATGGAACCGTGGCTATAGCTATTGGTTTTGGTCGTGAGAAGGCAGGGAAATCTGCGAATGGTGTAGGTAAAAATGTTTACCCATTAGCTTCATTTGTAAATGGCTACTTGTCTTTTACTCCTGGTGAAGTTACCATTTCTAAAACGGGTGATTCCAGAGAAGTAGCTCAAACGCAAACGCATAACACGGTGATGAACCGGAAGTCTGTTTTACAAGAAACAGTGCTTGCTCATTTCCAAAAAGATCCATTGGCGGGTCGATTCATTCCTGAAATACATACTTCGGAAGGGGTTGTGGATGCCACTGACTTGTCGTTGTGGAACGGTCATGAATATAAGAATCATTCATGGGGAATGGTTATTGATTTGAATACCTGTTATGGTTGTGGATCATGTGTTGTGGGTTGTCAGTCGGAAAACAATATTCCTGTTGTTGGTAGACAAGAGATTATCAACAGCCGTGAAATGCACTGGATTCGTATCGATAGATATTATAGCAGTGATGCTGATGTAGAAGATTTACGTGGCTTGGAAATTGCTTCTGAAAATCCAGAGGTTACCTTCCAACCTTTAATGTGTCAGCACTGTAACAACGCTCCCTGTGAGACTGTTTGTCCTGTATTGGCTACTACACATAGCTCAGAAGGATTGAATCAGATGACTTATAACCGTTGTGTGGGTACAAGATATTGTGCAAACAACTGCCCTTATAAAGTGAGACGTTTCAACTGGTTCAAATACTTCGATAACGATAACTTTGATTACAACTTGAATAATGACCTAGGTAAAATGGTCATTAATCCAGAAGTAACAGTACGTTCTCGTGGAGTTATTGAAAAATGTTCTATGTGTGTTCAACGTATACAAGAAGGAAAGTTGACCGCCAAACGTGAGCGTAGAAAAGTAGCAGATGGTGACATTAATGTTGCTTGTGCTTCCGCTTGTCCTACTAATGCCATTACCTTCGGTGATATGAACGATTCTGAGAGCCGTATTTCGAAATTATTATCGGAAGAAAGAGAAGGTCGTGCATTCCATATGCTTGAAGATATTAATGTTAGACCTCAGATTTCTTATTTGACAAAAATTAGAAACAAAGATACTGCGGTTAAAGAAGAACCTAAAAAGGAACACGCTTAGGTTTTAGTTCATAGTAAATTGTTTGAAGTCATTAAATCATTATAAATAAAAGTAGTATGCATGTTACTTCACCCGTAAGAGAGCCACTAATAGAAGGTGGTAAAACGTATGCAGACGTAACTGAGGATATTTGCCGCCATGTAGAAGGTGCGCCAACGAAGGAGTGGAAAATTGCTTTCACTATTTCTCTGCTGGTTTTAGGGTACGGTTCTTATTGTTTAGCTTGGACTTGGTGGGAAGGATTAGGAGTTTGGGGTTTGAATAAAACAATTGGCTGGGCTTGGGATATCACCAACTTCGTATGGTGGGT
>CAXBLH010000061.1:0-17728 GCA_963976315.1 uncultured Dyadobacter sp. | reverse complement strand
CTTCCTCGTGCAATTTCCAGTCAAGTGCGGCAGATGGAAAATAAGCAAATCGGTTATTTGGTCCAAAACGTGATGATCCGTCGGAACGAATAGAAAAAGTGGCTAAATATTTGCTTTGATAAGAATAATTGATTCTACCCAAATAGGAAACAATTTTGGTAGAAGCACGGCCGCTGCCTATTATATTTTTAGAAGGATCGCCGCTACCAATAGCATTGTAAGATAGATCTGGCAACGCATAACCTCGACCTGTACCCGAAAATGAATTGGAACCATAATGATCATAGGTAAAGCCTATTAAACCTGATAACGAATGATCTTGTCCAAAATCGTGGTTATAATTCATAATCGCTTCACTCATGTAATAATTGGCGTTCCCAGTATTGATAGTTGCGACACCACCAAATGGCTTGCCTAAAATTGTTGCGGGATCGACCCAAGTGTTTCTTTGGGATATATTTACATCACCCCCCACTCTAACTTTTAATGACAGTGATGGTAAGAAAAAGTACTCGCCGTATATGTTACCAAACGTGCGAAAAGCATCTCCGTCTGCTGATTGTCCATTTATCAATAAAACTGGCTGGTCCATAGTAGACATATAGGGAGATCTGAAATATTCACCAGATTCATCATAAATTGGATAAGTTGGATCATAATTTATAGCAGTATATAAAGAACTCCCATTTTCGTTTACACCAATACCAACAGAATTGAATTTATCTTTAATATACGAAGTGTTAAGGCTGACACCGAAAGCATATTTGCCAGCGACTTTGTTTTCAATATTTATTTTTGCAGTGTACCGATTTGTTTCTGAGTTTAATAGTACTCCTTCTTGGGCAAAATAGCCGAGTGAGGCATAAAATTTAGTATTGTCCTTTCCTCCCGAAAAGTTTATATCATGACTTTGCATACTAGCTGTACGGGAAATTTCTTTCTGCCAATCAACATTTGTTACATCGTTCACAACTCTTTCTCCCGGAACACCTCCTCCTGCATCAATGATATCATTTAGTACCTGCTTGTAATCCGAGCCACTAAGTAAGGCTAGGTTCTTGGAAACTTTTTGAATACCGTAATAACCATTATAACTGATTTTTAATTTTCCATTAGCACCTCTTTTAGTGGTAATAAGAACGACACCATTACTTCCACGTGATCCATAAATAGCTGTCGCGGACGCATCTTTTAGTATTTCGATGGACTCAATATCTGAAGGGTTGAGGCTATTTAGAGGGTTTCTTGGGTTTGGGTTGCTGGGGAACTGATCCCCACTAGCGGAAACTGGTGACAAGTTATTTACTGGCATCCCGTCAATTACATACAAGGGCGTATTGCTACCATTAATAGAACTAGCACCTCTAATTTTTACGCTCATTGCGCTACCTGGTTCACCACTTTTCTGGTAAATTTGTACCCCAGCCACACGACCAGTTAATGCCTGCTCAACGCTTACATTCGCACCAGGATTAAAATCATTCGATTTCACAACGGAGACTGAACCAGTAACATCACTCTTACGGACAGTTCCATATCCCACAACTACAACTTCTTCCAATCCCATTGGATCTGGAATTAATTTGATTATCCAGTTAGTTCTATTATCAATTGCTACTTCTTGCGTTAAATAACCTACATAACTGAATTGAAGTGTAATGTTGTTATCTGGTACAGATAATTCAAAATTTCCATTCAAATCTGTAATAGTTCCATTTACCGTACCTTTTACTAAAACGCTTACACCCAAAAGCCTTTCCCCTTTTTCGTCCGTTACCTGACCTGTTAAAATAATTTCTGTTGCGGGATTGATATCAGATACCTGATCTAGTGTTTTAAGTGGCAAAATTTGTTTTCTAAGTACGATATTCTTGCCAAATATTTTATACGATACAGGTAGTCCTTCGAAAAGCATCTCTAAGGTTTCTGCTATAGTCTTCTTATTTGCCTTGATAGTTACGTTTTTTGTAACTTGAATTTCGCTTTTATCATATAAAAATAAATACTCCGACTGCGCTTCAATTTGTTTTAGGGCAGATTCGACGGTGATATTTTCCTTATTCAAAGATATTTTTTGTCCATATCCTTCTGCCCATACTTGACTAAGGGCCATTAATAAGAATAGGGTTAATAGTTTCATCTTCAGAATGATATTTTGGGGTACCAACAAGCGATACCCTTTTCCGTTTCCGGGTAAAGAATTAATTTCCATATATTTGTATGGTTTGGATAAAACATAAATTACTTTCTCAACAAGGTTTTTATGAATCTGAACACCATCGGGAAAATGTTCGCAGCATTTTCCCTTTTTTTTCGTGTCTTGATTCGAGTATCTGGTGTTTATGTACGCATGATTTCGAATGTTTTTTGGTGGATAATTGATTTAAAAAAATATTTTTACTGAACGATATACCCTAAACGATTAATTGTAAATAGTAATCACCCTGCCATTAATCTTATATTTAATTCCCGCATATTGTAACATGTCCATTAATTCGGTGATGCTTACACTTCGTAGTACTTTTCCATTAAGCTGTCGCGATGATGGTGTTCCTTCGTATTTTACTTCTATATCATACCAGCGAGATACTTGCCCCATGACCGACTGGATGCCTTCGTCGTTAAAATAAAACAGGCCAGCTTTCCAAGCTAGGATTTTATCAATATCCACTTCTTTTATAGTGATGTCTCCGCTGTTAAGCACTTGAGCCTGTTGTCCAGGTTTTAACTTATTAGTCTTTCCACCACTTTTTAATAATACCGAACCTTCTGCGAGTGTAGTTTCTGACTTATCTTCCTCAGGATAATACATGACATTAAAGTGTGTTCCCAAAACTTCTATTTCATTTTTGCCAAAATCCACTTTAAACGGTCGCTTCTGGTCTTTTTGTATTTCAAAGTATACCTCACCTTCTATGACCACACGCCGTTCTTTGGATGCAAATTGTGTGGGAAATCGGAGCGTGGAGGAGGCATTGAGCCAAGCTACGCTTCCGTCGGGAAGTCGCACTTCATATTGCCCGCCTCGTGGTGTTGAAATGGTATTAAGTTTAGTGGGGCTCCTAGTTTCTGCGGTAGCTAAGACTTTATAAACCAGTTTTCCGTCGGCTGTTTTACTAATCTCCACCCCATCCTGCTGTACAAGCTGTCCATTGGACAGGCTGTCTAGGTCTATTTCTGTTCCATCCGATAAGGTAAGTTTTGCGCTATTTCCACCGGGTACTATTTGGGAATCAATTTTTTGGGTAGAGCCAACTTCTTCTTGACTATTTACTAACAAAAGTTTAGTGCCTAGTGCAATTCCTAGAACAATTAAAATGGATGCTGCATATTTTAACCAGTTATACCTTGGGAAAGCAACCGTGGGGACTTCGTGTTCAGAAGCATTTTCTTGGAGTATTTGCTTTAAAATTTGTTGACTTTTTTCATTCGAAAAATGAGCGGTATCTATTTGTGTGGTTTCCCACGCTTGTTCTAAAAGTTCAAAAAGTGCTTTGTCGTTTTTAGAAGTGTCAATCAATTTCAGTAGACGATCTGTTTCGCTTACAGTGGCGGTACCATTGTAATATTTCCTAAATAATGTTGCAATTTTTGAAACCGACTCGTCCATGGTAATTTTCAGATATCTTTTTGACCTTTTATTATAAAGACAGTTTTGTTCTGAAAAAGGGGGTATAGTGGTTTCCTTTTTGTTATAAAAAATATAAAATTAATAATGTTATGGTATTGGTGGATCTGCTTTTGATATAGGAAGTGATTGATTCTGAGGCCAATTGCAGGTACTTTTTTACGGTTTCTCGGGATAAATTTAGCTGTAATGCTATATCGTTGTACTTCATTCGCTCATGACGGCTCAATAAATATACTTTTTTTTGCTGCGGAGGCAAATGATCAATGGCTTCATCAAGTAAGTTATATAGTTCGTTTTCTGGCCATTCATCGGTACGTTCAGGAATTAAGTCGGTTTCCACGATCGAGGTTAGCGTATTTTCCCGAGCCACTTTTTTTAAGCAATTTAGGGCGTGGTTTTTCGATACAGTAAATAAATAGGCCTTGAAATTATTGATCTCTTTTAAGTCCTTTCTGTTAATCCAAATTTTTAGAAATACATCCTGAACCACCTCTTCGGACAGTTCATGGGATTTTGTTAAGTTAAAAATGAAGGTTCCTAACTGGTGATGGTAACGATGAAACAACTTTCCAAATGCCGCTTCATTATGTGCCGCAATTTGAGACAGTAGCTCACCTTCATCATATAGCGCATTAGGAACTTCCATGTTATGGAAAGGTTGAAAAGAATGTTACTTAATCCTATGTAATATTAAAAAAATTATATAAGCTAAAAAAATAGCATTTTGGTTTTAATTACTGGTAGTATATTAAATTGTTGATCCGTAGCTGGTTAGAGCTATTCTATGTTTGAGTTTAGTAGTGGTTAATCACAAGATAAACCCAATTATTTAGTTCACAGATAGAAGTGAAGAATTAGTGGTCTTTGAATTTTAAAATGTAACTGACCGTACTTTTACCGCCATAAATATTGCATCCGCTAGCGAGGTATAAGTACTGGGGTTTGCCCTCTTTAAGAAGCATTTGCGGACGTTCAAATTTAATCCTATCTTTTGGGCCATAGTACCATTTGGGATTGGTGATTTTGGCATCGGGATATTCATTGATTAAATTAAATCCAGCTTCATATCGCTCGAACTGAATGCCATTTTTTGACCTCCAAAGTATTCCACCACCTGTTTTAATGGTTCCATGATTGTCGGTGGTTAACAAGCATATATCCCCTTCATACATAAAAGCATATCCGTCTTCGATGGTTTTGTCATTATCAGTAACTGGAAAAGGCATTTGAACGTAAGGTCCTTCCAGTTTTTCAGCAATAGCCAGTCCCATTTTAGAGTTTTGTGATTTGAAATAGAGATAATAGGCTCCTTTATAAACTAGCAGGGCAGGGTTTACTACCCCATTTTTTGCTTGATAATTCCAATAGGAACCATTGTCCGGTGGAGTTAATAGGGGCATACCTTCATTGACTTTGGTCCAAGGGCCATAAGGGGAGTCGGCGGTGGCCATGCCAATATTTTGGTTTGAAGGATGCGGCGGTTGGTTAGGGTTATCGTTTGCAATGTACAATAATACATATTGGTGCCCTATTTTTTGGATGTGGGGGTTATGTGGCGCGAATTTATCCCAAGTGTCTGTCCCAGTTCCTTTTAAGGCAACCTCCGAAAACTGAAAGGGTCCTTCGGGAGAATCACCAACATAATGTGCTATTTCGGAATGGGAACGCCAGCCCGGATTTACCTGATATTGCTCTGGCCAGCGGGCCACAAACAAGTGAACTTTGCCATCCTCGCCCCATACCGGAGAGGTTCCCCAAATGTGATAACCGGGCTCAGAAATCGCAACTCCAACAAACTCAAATTTATCAACAAAAGGAGTTTGGGCACATGCCAATGCAATGCTTAGGAAGAAATAAAGGGGGGCTGTGATGGTTTTTTTAAACATATTAATATAAATATAAGATTCTTGATCTAGGTTTGTTCGGCACTGGTCTTATTTTAAACAAATACTGCCAGAAAGCGCTTTTCTATCGAATGAATAATTGCAAAGGTAGTTTCCTATGCTTTTTAATTATTCATCTATTGATTGATTTCCAAATTTAATTGGATTCAGGATAGGAATGTATAAATAGGTTAGACTTTATAACACTTGTTGCATATTGCAATCAACTGAATGACTCTTCCAGGAGACGTTTTTTTATGGAATGCTGGCTTTTAGTAGCTGCTTGCCCAAATCTTCAAATACAATCATTGTTGTCAAGTTCTATGAGTTTGAAAGTAATGTTTGGAAATATCAATGAAAAAAAATAAGATTTGATGTATTTTTAATCAAAAAACTGCTATACCCAAGTTGAACCGTATTTTATGATAATGAATGATATTCTTGCAAAGTTTGATATAACCTCGGAAAGAGAGGATTATACCAAAATACATGACATGGTGGAGCATGGTATAGAGTTTAAAGGTACCAACCTTTGGATATTAATATTTGCCATTTTTATAGCTTCTATTGGACTTAATGTCAACTCAACGGCTGTAATTATTGGTGCCATGTTAATTTCACCCTTAATGGGTCCCATACTGGGAATAGGTTACAGTATAGCCACCTATGATTTTCCGTTGTTACAAAAGTCGATTGTAAATTACCTATTTGCTATTTTTACGGGGTTGGTTGCCTCTGCTATTTACTTTTTCATTTCCCCAATTTATCAAGCCCACTCAGAACTCTTAGCGCGAACTCAGCCCAATATTTATGATGTATTAATCGCATTACTGGGTGGCTTGGCAGGAATTATAGCTTTATCGTGTAAAAATAGAGGAAATGTTATTCCTGGTGTTGCCATTGCAACCGCTTTAATGCCCCCTCTATGTACGGCAGGTTATGGACTGGCCACTATGCAGTGGAATTTCTTTTTTGGAGCACTGTATTTATTACTTATCAATACCGTTTTCATTGGAGCAGCTACGTTAATTACCGTTCGCAGCTTGCGCTTTCCAATTCGATTTTACGCAAATGAAAAACAAAAAAAATCGGCAAATCGGTGGGTATCCCTATTAGTACTTTGTACGACAGTACCCAGTATTTATTATGGTTATTTATTAGTTCAACAGGAGCGATTTGTACAAAATGCAACTCGTTTTGTACAGAACGAAAGTTATATTGAAGGGGACTTTCTATTAAAAAATGATTTTAACTATGGAAAACGTGAAATTGTGCTGACCTACGGAGGCCGTAAAATTAGTGATGGGGAAAAGCAACGTTTGAAAAAGCGGACATCAGTTTATGGCTTACAAGGTGTTTCGGTGGTAGTGAAGCAAGGGTTTTCCATTAACGACGATGTGAATGTAATTCAGGCCTTAAGTCAAACAGATCAATACCAAGCTGAAATTAATAGGCTAAAATCGGCTTTGAGCCAAAACATAAAAAAACAAGACAGCATTGCCATAGCAGAACGTGTAGGGAAGGCATTGTACAAAGAAATGAAACCCTTTTTTCCAGAAGTAAAATACTTGGCGGCGAGTAAACAAGAATTTTTTACCGATTCTACCAAAAAACAAAATTACACGGTGGTAGTATTAGGTTCTACCAAACCAGCTACCACTATGAAAGAGCTACCCAAAATCAAAAAATGGCTTTCCGTCAGAATTTCAACAGATTCTTTGAAGATTTTTGTTGAAAAGTAGGTTTTAGGATCTGTGATAGTGTGAATATTTACAAGCTATTGAGTTCTAGTAAAATATTTGTAAAAAGGCTGCTGTTCGTGGGGATAGCAGCCTTTTTGGTGAAATTATATCCAACTTATTTATTATAAATGACACCGCCACCATACTCCGAAGCTCTAAGCATCACGGATTATTACTAAACGAACCATTTAATGGTAATAAATAGCGTCATTGCAACGCATTGGTTTTTAAAGCATATTGCTTGTCTCTTTCCGCCGGAGAGCAGTCATTGGGTTCCCGGAAAAATCCTCCGTAATCATAATAGGGAAACGCATACCAACAGTACCTACCAGGGTGTAAATTCAAAAATTTCCAATGACCCTCCGTTTTATAAATATTCTCAATAATTTTCACGGTTACGTCCCTTCTTAGCGTACCCGAATAAATAAGGCTGTCTACTTTGTTTTTATAATTAATTCTAAAAAAGAATATATCGGAACCAGAAGTACAAACACTTTCAATGGGAAAAGGTACACCTTTGTATAGAAAACCATCAATACCCATTTTTTGACCATGTTCATTTACCGTGTTTTCAAAAATTGCAATATCTTCAAAATATTGAGTGGAAGCTGTTGAGTTCAGGAACTGAGTCGTTATTACTAGGAAAATTAAACTAAATCTTCTGAACTGCATGGTCAGATTTTTTAACTGAGAACCCAGTGCTTTCTTGTAAAACGATCTAAATATATAATTAAATTATATATTATTCTTTGATTTGTGAAAATATAAAAGAATTTCCTACGAATTTGAAGAATATCTAAACAATAAAAAGGAATAATTGTCGTCTTGGCAAAACTTGCCACCTAAATCGAAGTACTGATATATAAACCATTTGTGTATTTCAGGAGTTTTATCATTAGGGATTTTCCAAAACCCATTTGTTTGATAAATATTATGAATTATTTTATCTGAAACACTTTTTCTTAATGTACTTCTGGTTTCTACTTTGTCCACCTCACCTTTACTGTTTACTCTAAAATAAAATATTCCCCAAGTGGGTGTACAATCCTCATAGTTAGGACCTGGTATACTATCTGATAGAAATGATTGTAGATCATATTGATTACCATAATCAAATTTTATTTCTGATAATTCACTTACTTTTTTTTCTGACGAATTGCAACCCACAATTTGCCAAATAATTGATAGTATAAAACTAATCCGAACAAGGTGTGCCATATTGTTGATTATTTGAGTTTAGGCTAGCAAATTGTAAAATATAAATAGTTGGTTTGCCTTTTTTATCTTTAAAAATTAAAGCCCTTTCTTGAATCCAAAGGGGAGCTTTGGCTTCTGGGTCTTGTACAGTAAGTGCCAGTCGCATATTTTTTTTGAAACGTATGGGCACAATTACTCCTTCTCTATTTTTTTTGTTTTTTACATGCCGTGCAAAATCCCATTGAATTTCACGTTCAATTTCTGAATCGGAAATCCTAGCATTATTTTCTAGACTATTTTGAGAGTTGATAAACCAATTTTTTGCCTCGTCAATGGATATACCGCTATTAATTGATAAATTAAGAGGAACTGTTTCTTGATGTTCTTTGCAAGAGTTGTGCGTCAGTAATAGAATTAAAAATATTAAAAAATTAATTACATTCAAGAACCTTGTAAAATGTAGGCTCTTTCGGGGGGGGGGGATTATTTTTCATAGTGGTATTTTATTAAATTTATAAATGTTTTAATGTTGGAAACATAATTATTTATTACAAATATTCCAATAGATCATTGAAATATTTGTAATGTTAATTTTTCGAGTCTATTTTCAAACATAAAAAGCCGCCAATCTTACGATCAACGGCCTTTTGTTTTTATCATATCAAATTATAATCAACCCCCATACATATTAAAGGCAGTTAATTGTCTTTGGAAAATGGCTTCGTATTTCTTCGCTGCGGCGTCTTGGCCTGCTTTTTGGTTTTCTTGAACTATTGTCTGCAAAATATATAGATACACGTTGCTGTCGCGACGTTTGGTAGTACCGTTGTTTTTTGCCCAAGTCAGTACTTCATCAGCACGGTTGGCCATAGTTTCAGAAATCTCCAGGGCTTTTTTAGATTCTCCGAGTTCAAACAATGGTCCAATAAAGCTAGCCGAAATCTGATCGTAAGGAATACTCTTATCCGGCATCACCGCCATGGCTTTGTCAAGCGCCTTTTTGGCTTCTGTTTTTTTGCCTTCGTTAATCAACTCACTCGCAAGGCGTAGGAATGCGATACGAGCGGTAAATACAGGTGATCCCAAATAAGTATTGTCGTAATAGGTGTTTGGGTTGTCCAATTCACGCCAAAACATTTTGTTCATCATGTTGTCATACATCACCTTGGTATTCACATATCCTTCCGATGCTCCTGGAACTTTAACCGGTAACAAACGGTACGCATAGCCTTCTAGCTGCATATACTCCTTCAAGTTCATATAACTTGAACTACCCAGTGTGGATGAGAAATAAATAGGACGTTTCCAATCGTTGGTCGCAATGATATCCAACATAATCAGTTCCGATTTGTAAATATCTCCCTTCCCAATAGTCCAGCTAATAGAATCAGCCATATAGGGTACTAGGTCTTCTTTTACGATATTCATTTTCTTCACGGCTTCTACATCCACTGGTACAAACAAAATGGAAGATGGAAGTATAGAGGTCATATCCCCACTAGTAAGTGGTACTTGGATGGCTTTATTCTCTTGTTTTACCAATCCCATGTACTCTTTTAGGTTTATACCTTCTTTCACACTTGGGATCTCATAAAACGGTACAATATCATTTTTACCAAAAGCATAGTTTTCTTTTTCTAAAGAAATCGGAAGCGCTTCGGATTCGTATGTTTTACGTTTCATTTGATCAATATACCAGTCGGTTCCCAGTAAGCTCAAATTACATACACGCACATCCGTCCGGAAACCTTCTACTTCTTGTACATACCAAAGTGGGAATGTATCATTATCACCACCGGTAAAGATAATTGCATTAGGAGCGCACGAATTCAGTAAGTTTTTAGCAAAATCTACGGAATGGTAACGGTTGTCGCGGTTATGATTGTCCCAGCCTTGTATACCCATGATAGCCGGCACCACCAGACCTACTGAAGTAGCCACAACAGCCCGAGTACTCGTTGATTTGAATAGTTTGGATATTGCGTCAGAGATTGCCACGACACCCATTCCTATCCAGATACAGAAAATATAAAACGACCCGACGTAAATGTAATCCCGTTCACGGGGTTCGGTAGGGGGAGAGTTTAAGTAAACAACAAGTGCAATACCTGTTAGTAAAAATAAAAGACCGAGTACAATCAAATCTTTTTTTCTACGGAAATACATCACCACAAGTCCAAAAAGGCCCAATATGAATGGGAGCATGAAGTAATTGTCGTGGGCTTTATTATTGGCTATCGGCTCTGGGTATTTCTTAACTACATCCCATGGTAGCATATTTCCAGCACCTTCTTCATCGCTTTCACGTCCTACGAAATTCCATAAGAAATAGCGCCAATACATATGCCCGATTTGATAGGAGAACATAAAGGACAGGTTGTTCCCCATGGTTGGTTTTTGACCTTCCACCAGACCGGTCATTTGTCGGTACAGATCTGGATGTCCCCCTTGTGTACTGTACATACGAGGGAGCAGCATATTTGCATCGGCTTCGTATTTGTATTCAGGACGGTAATCATAAATGGCATATTTACCATTTTGTTTACGGTACATCGGTGCACCACGTTCTTGACTTATTGGTCTGGATACAAAGGTAGGTCCGTACAATAATGGCCGACTGCCATATTGCTCTCTTTTAAGATAAGAAACAAAGCTTAGGACATCATTTGGATTATTTTCATTGATAGGTGGGTTGTATTCCGCACGCACCAAAACCATTAAATAACTAGAATAACCGACCAATACAAAGGCCAGAGAAAGTAAACCGGTGTTTAATAATACCTTATTGTTTTGATGTGAATAGCGAATTCCAAAAATAAGGGCGCCAATGAATAAGACTATAAAGGCGATTACCCCCGACTTATAAGGCATTCCCAAAGAATTGACAAAGAAGATCTCAAATTTGCCTGCCATACTTGGGAGTCCAGGAATTATCCCTGAATTGATAATTCCTAAAATTATTAGGCCACCTACAAATGCTAGTATGCCGCCCCAAATGTTATGGTTGTTATATTTTTTGAAATAATAGACCAAAGCCAATGCTGGAATAGTCACTAGGTTTAGTAGATGGACACCTATAGATAGACCTACCAAATAGGCTATGAAAATGAGCCATCTGTTTTCATCGGCAGGGTTTTCGATGCGTTCCCACTTGAAAACAGCCCAGATTACAATGGCCGTAAAGAATGACGACATACCGTAAACTTCGGCTTCAACAGCCGAAAACCAAAACGAGTCGGACCAGGTATAGGCCAGTGCACCTACCAAACCAGAACCGATTAGGGTAATAATTTCACCTTGTGTTAGCTCTTCATCCGCTTTTCCGATAAACTTCCGAACCAACAAAGTGATTGTCCAAAACAAAAATAAGATTGTAAAGGCACTACTCAATACTGAAACCATATTGATCCAATAGGCCACATTCGTGAGGTCACCAAATGCAAATAGTGAGAAAAGTCTTCCTATTAGCAAGAAAAACGGTGCACCTGGTGGGTGAGGAACTTGGAGCTTGAATGCGCACGCAATGAACTCCCCACAATCCCAAAAACTGGCGGTTCGTTCTACAGTTAGGGCATAAGTTAGAAATGCAATTGCGAAAACAATCCAACCCGCAAGGTTGTTGGAGCGGTTGAAACGGGTCATTTTAAATGATATAAGATGAAAATAAGATTTGCAAAATGAACAATGAAAATGATTTTTGAATGCTACTAAAATCATTGGTCGGCTCAAAATTAGCAAAATATGAATAACCAACCGTTTATTACGCTCTTAAAAAGTGTTAATCCATTTTTTATTAATATTTCAATGGAGCATATATGGAGTAGGAAGCTTGAAATGAGTTCGAAAACCAGTAATAAAAATGAGATACCAAATCCTGGTATCTCATTTTTCAAAAGCTTTATCTCCTTCTTATTGGAAGGGTATTATTATTTGTAAAACAACCACTTAGCCAATTCTTTGTAAGTAACTTTTTTGCCGTACATGAGAATACCCACCCGGTAAATTTTGGAGGCAATCCAGATGGTGGTAACAAAACCCACAATTAGTAACGCCATTGACAAGACAATTTCCCATGCAGGTACTCCAAATGGAATACGAACCATCATTACTACTGGCGAAGTAAAGGGAATCATGGATGTCCAAAAAGCCATACTTCCGTCCGGATCTCGGATTACAAATTGGGCAAATATGAAAGAAAATATGATCGGCATGGTGATGGGCATCATAAATTGCTGGGTATCGGCATCATTATCTACGGCAGCACCTACTGCACCAAAAAGGGCACTGTATAAAAGATATCCCCCTATAAAATAAAATAGGAAACACCCGATAATCAAGGGTAAGTTAAGACTATTTACAGCGCCTAACACCTCCACCATCGGATTGGAAGCGGCAGTGGCTTGGGTGATCTTTTCTGCATCAACGCCCTGCTGAGTCGCCATCGTTGTGGTAATGGTGTTCATCCGACTAGACATAATACCCGAAGTTGCGCTCGTTATTCCAATCGTGAGGAGTATCCAGAGTGTAAACTGGGTGAGCCCTACCAGTGCGACACCAATAATTTTACCCATCATGAGTTGGTAAGGTTTAACAGAAGAAATAATGACTTCCACGATCCGACTCGTTTTTTCTTCTGTGATTCCACGCATCACTTGTGTGCCATAGATCAGCACCGACAGGTATATTAGAAAGCCGCAAACCATGCCTATGGCAGTGGCAGCTCCGGAACTACTGGTCTTTTCTCCGTCATCACTCAAGCTAATAGTTTCCGACTGGACATTTACACGAGAGTCCTCCAACACCTTATGGGTGATGCCCGCTTTGGATAATTTGATACTTTCAATTTCCCGTTCTATTGTTTTTTCAATATCTGACTTCAAATCCATACTCACATTTTTGGCAGCATAAATCTTGACTCCCTTGGGCTTTTGGATTACGTCGTTTGGAATGTACACCAATGCATTTGCGCTACTATTGGGGAAGTTGATTTTTGCAGAATCGATGGAGGATTCTAAATAATTAAAAGTGATGGACTCTGAATTTTTAAATTGGTTGGTGAAAAGATGACTTTCATCTACTACTTGAATCATTTTTTTATCCACCGAACCCACGGCGATCCAAATGATTGCAGCATAAAAGCCAGCAAACAATAAGGGGCCTAAAATGGTCATGATTAAGAAGGATTTCTTTTTAACCCGAACCAGATACTCTCTTTGTATTACGAGAAATATATTACGCATGATTTATATATTGTAAATATTTATAAGCATTTCGTTATTTATAATTTATGCTTCTGGAACTTCATTGACAGCCTTCATGAATATATCACTCATGGTCGGAATGTTTTCACCAAAAGATCTAATTTCAACTTGTTCAATTAGTGCTTTTAGCAAATCGTTAGCAATCCAGCCAGTTGGAAGGGTAATATCGGAGCGATGGAAGCCATTCTCTAATAGTATACTGTTAGTGGCATTAATTTCTGCCAAACTACCATTTAAATCTCCATGATATTCAACGAAAAAGGTATTGGTTTTGAACTGCTCTTTTATTAATTTTTTGGGGCCGTCGAGCACCTTTTTAGACTTATGAATCAAAGCGATGTTATCACAAAGCTCCTCCACAGTTTCCATTCTGTGTGTCGAAAATATAATCGTGCTCCCTTTCTCCCGGAGTTCAAGAATCTCATCCCGAATGAGGTTGGCGTTAATAGGGTCAAAGCCAGAGAATGGCTCATCCAGAATGATTAGATCGGGTTCATGTAATACAGTGGAAACGAACTGAACCTTTTGCTGCATTCCTTTGGAAAGGTCGCCAATGGTTTTGTCCCACCAGCTTTTAATATCAAACTTAACGAACCAAACTTTCAGTTTGTCCATAGCCTCCGCCTTGGAAAGTCCTTTCAGTTGTGCCAAATAAAGTAGCTGTTCGCCCACTTTCATTTTCTTATACAAGCCTCGTTCCTCTGGCAAATAGCCAATTCTTGAGATATGACTGTCGTTTAGTGGTTTACCATCAAACAGTATCTGGCCTTTATCTGGGCCTGTGATTTGGTTGATAATACGAATCAGCGAAGTTTTTCCTGCGCCATTGGGACCCAGTAGCCCAAAAATACTTCCCTTTGGTATTTGGATACTTACATCATCTAATGCACGATGGGTGGCATACTCTTTGGTAATATGTTGTATATCAATAATGTTCATAAAGAATCTTTAAAGGATATTAAGCGTAGAAGCGCACACTCTTGGTAGGAGAGTTGACTTCAATTAAGGTTAAAATTGCAAAGTATTGTTAAAAAACCAAATGTTGTAAGTGATGACTGGGTATTAAAAGGGTATCAATGGTTTGAAAGCGTTTTCAGAGCTCATTTCAGTTCTAATCATTGGCCGATTTACAGCTTATTATTACATGCCAGCATCTAGCATATAAATATTTTATTTCCAATCAAAAACAATACAAGTAAGCTAGGTAAAGGTAGCAAAGGTATCGTTTTGGATATTAAAACGCTCAAAAGTAGTTTGGTAGGTTTTATTTATAGACTCCTCTACTTCAAAGAGAACACTTACGGGTGTGAATATTTGCATGTCTTTATATTCCTTGATGATGCCCAATGATTTTATGGCCATCATGGCGGCTCCCACGGTTCCTGTTTCAACCGTATCGTTCAAGGAAACTGGTTTCCCGAAAATATCAGCTAGCATTTGTACCCATAAGCTACTTTTGGCAAATCCCCCATTGGCGAATATAGTTTCAACCTGATTGTTTTGGAGTAAAATCCTTCCAAAAGTAAAAATGTTCATTAATATGCCTTCCATAACGGCCCGTACAAAATGCTGTTTGGTATGCTGGATATCCAACCCACTAAATCCACCTCTGACCGTAGAGCTCCATAAAGGAGCACGTTCTCCTAGTAGATAGGGATAAAATAGCAAACCATCGGAACCGGCTTTTACTTGTTCCGCTGCTTTAAATACCGTTTCGTAGTCGGAGTTTTCAAAAAACGTATTTTTCAACCATTCAAATACTACTGCGCCATTATTGGACGGCCCGCCGATGATGTACGTTTCTTCGTCCAAAATATAACAAAAGGTACGCATTCGGTCATCCAAATAAGGTTCAGGCGAGCTTACTCTTGCAGCGGCGCTGGTGCCAATAGTTACGGTCATAGAAGTGGAGTCAATGGAGCCACTTCCAAGGTTGGCCAAACAACCATCGCTTGCACCCATGATCAGGGGAGTGCCTTTGGGTACACCAAAATCATTACCATCATTTAATACTTCCTGGTGGTAGGGTGAAACAGCGGTGGAAAGTTTTTGATCACTTATTCCAATATAATCCAAAGTCCATTGATCCCATTTTTTAGTATGTATATTAAATAACCCAGTTGCTGAGGCTATTGAATAATCCACCACATACTGGCCGGTTAGCTTGTAAACGATGTATTCCTTGATTCCTATAAATTTATCAGTTGCTTCGAACAGGAGGGGAGCTTCTTTTTTGAGCCATAGTAATTTACAAGCCGGTGTCATGGCATGAATAGGGGTGCCGTTGTGCTGGTACATTTTGAAGCCGTCGGGTGATCTCCGTAACTTATCCGCGATTTCAGCACTTCGGTTATCTGCCCAAATCATCAACTTTGTTAACTTTTTCCCGTTCTTATCCATGGCCAAAACACTATGCATAGCCGAACTGAAGGCAATACCAGCAATAGTGCCATGTTGCTTGGCGGTAACATGTACTGCATGAACACATTTACAAAGGGCATTGTATATATCATCCGGGTCTTGCTCGCTCCAGTCGGGGTGCGGGTGTTGCATGGTATAGCCTTCACTATGTGTTGCATAAATAGCACCAGTGTCACAGTCGAAAGCAGTCGTTTTTACATTGGTGGTTCCAATGTCACAGCCAATTACATAACCCATGTTTATTTTTTTAGTGAATTTTGATCAAGTTTTACTCCAATTCGCGTTAAACTATTGAAATGAAAAGGGAGGTGCTAATTTTTTCGTAAACATTTCGTTCTAATTTCTCATTAGTTATCTATTTATTCTGCCTTATTTGTTAATAAACTGGATTCTAAGAATCAGAAATAACCAGAATATGCTGATCAATAGTTAATATTGCATCATTTAAGCGAAATTAATTATTAAAATAATAGTATAAAGTTTCATTTTGTAATTTTTCAACTAGACTGAATCTTCGTTCCTAAATGATTAAATATCTCTACATTTTTTTTGTACTACTGTTAGGTATTCCAAGATGTAGCCCAGCTCAGCATCTACCTGGTGCAGCCATGGATAATTATTCTGGCACACAGGCACTTTTTCATAACCCGGCTTTCGTGGCCGATAGTCGATATAGTGTTTATGTTAATTTGGTGGGTGCTCAATTTTATACGGCCAACAACCATGTGAAATACAATGCTCCTTTTTCGTTTTTGAGTCTGGTTACAAATACCGTGTCTGACCAATATCGTAATGAGAAGGGTGCTTTGAAGTTTCCAAGAACGTATTTGGAAGAAAAACTGAATGGTAATAAAAAGTATCTCAATGCGGGGGGGGATTTTCGACTTCCATCCATCATGTTTAATTTTTTAAATGGTAGAGCAGGAGCCGCAGTAACTTCTCGTGCCAGGTATATGGTGAATGCTTCGGGAGTTACGGAACCTCTTGCGCGACTAATCAGTCAAACGACTAAGTTCGAAACTCAAAGCGGAACAATCTACGAAAAACAATCGGGGAATATGCATGTAAATGGCTTCGCAGAAGTGGCCATTACTTTGGGTGGTATTTTGCTTGATAACGATACCGATTTTATAAAAGTAGGTGTTACAGCCAAACGGTTAATTGGTTTATATAACGCACACGCAGAGATTGAAAGTTCGGCGTTTTCTGTCTTGCCAGACCCCGCATGGCAGAATCAGAGGGAGCTAATAGGCGTAAATGAGTTAAATGTAAAATATGCGCTTACAAAAGATGAAGCTATTCAGGACTTTAAACCAAACCCTTCCTGGCTATTAGGGAATGCCTCACCGGGTGGTGGTTGGGGGTTTGACATTGGCGCTGTTTATGAGTTTCGTCCAGAAATCAATAAGTACAGTTACACAGAAAAGGGGGAGCGTAAAAGAGATGCCTCTAAAAATAAGTACTTGTATCGGGTGGCTGTTTCCCTCACAGACATTGGAAAAATACATTATAAAAACCCCTATTATATACTACAACAAGAAACGCATACCTTTAATAAGCAGTTTCGTTTTGATGACTTCCGTAAACCAGGAG
>CAXBLH010000060.1:0-17894 GCA_963976315.1 uncultured Dyadobacter sp. | reverse complement strand
CCATTACACTTAAATAGGAAACTTGGAAGTTTTTTGTAATTTTCAAAGCATCCAGAAATAGCAATACACTATATAGAACGTATAAAGTTAAGTCCACATAAAAAAGCGACTTGTTTAAAAGCAACAGAAATGGCAGCAACACTATTCCAAGTGTAAAAAACATTGGAAATAGATGAACTAATTTGAGCTCTTTGGGATAAAATCTAGCGATATTTATTCTTGCACTTCCAAAAAATTGCAATTGTTTGAAAAATTGCGAAAACTTAGTACGCCTTTTATGGTATATAAAGGCTTCTGGGATTAATGCCGTTGTGAACCCCATTTCAATGGCTCGGATACTAAAAATAATATCCTCCCCCATCCTGCTGGTGAGAAAACCATTAGTTTTGTACCACACTTCCCTAGATAGCCCCATATTAAAACTTCTTGGATGGAACTTACCGCCCATATTGGATTTCTTTCCCCTTATACCACCAGTGGTAAAGAAAGAGGTCATGGAATAACTTATGGCCTTTTGTATGTTTGAAAAAGAGGGGTGATCCGTATCCGGACCACCATAAACAGCAACATTATTTTTTTGAAGGTATTCGTCAACTATATGTAAGTAAGTAGGTTCTATTAGCGCATCGGAATCAAATAATATAAAGTACTGCCCATGTGCTTTTTCAAATCCATAATTTCGCGCAAAACCTTGTCCTCCATTCTCTTTATAGTAGTAACTGATTTGAATTCGGTCACTGTATTTTTTCACCACTTCATCAGACTTCTTTTCCGAACCATCTTCAATTATGATCACTTCGAAATCTCTGAAGATTTGTAGATCAAGACATGATAATAGTTCAGATAGCTCATCAGGGCGGTTATATACCGGAATAATGACGGAATATTTTGGAGCAGTTTTTTCGTCCATTTTATTTATTTAAACCCCTAAAATCTCTTTTAGAGATTCTTCATTGGCCATAATAATTTTGTCAATTAAACGATCTGATATAGCGGTGGATAAAAACATACTTTCAAATTGTGAAGGTCCCATATAAATTCCACGATTAAGCATGGCGTGAAAATATTTTCCAAACAGCGCTAAATCGGAAGACTTAGCAGAGGGGAAATTAGTTACGGGCTCATTCGTAAAAAACAAAGTGTACATAGAACCAATGGAATTGATAGTAAACTGGACTCCCAACTTTTCCATGGACATCCGGAACCCTTCCACGAGCTTGGTACCCGTTCTTTCAAGTTTGGTATATACTTCTGGATTTTCATTTAAGTGTGTCAACATCGCTAACCCAGCAGACATGGCAATTGGATTTCCAGACAAAGTACCAGCCTGATAAACAGGACCCTGCGGAGAAACATAGTTCATAATTTCTGCTTTTCCACCATAAGCTCCAACGGGCATTCCGCCACCAATTATCTTTCCAAGGGTTTTCATATCAGGAGTCACACCAAAACGTTCTTGTGCCCCCCCTTTTGCCAAGCGAAAACCCGTCATCACTTCGTCAAAAATAAGTACAATCCCTTCCTGATCACATAACTTTCTTAACCCTTCCAAAAAGCCAGGATTGGGCAGGACACATCCCATATTCCCAACAACTGGCTCCAAGATTAAGGCAGCAATTTTACCTTTATTTGCGTCTGCAAGTGCTTTTACAGCTTCTAAGTCATTATATGGCGCAGTTAAGGTATCATTAGCAACCCCTTTCGTAACACCTGGGCTATCTGGTGTTCCAAAAGTAACTGCTCCACTGCCCGCTGCAATTAAAAAGCTGTCCCCATGTCCGTGATAACAACCTTCAAATTTAATAATCTTATCACGACCCGTAAAACCTCTAGCCACTCTTATGGCTGACATTGTTGCTTCTGTACCCGAATTAACCATACGCACTTTCTCAACAGAAGGTACCATGTCAACAATTAATTCAGCTATTTCTACCTCTTTACGTGTAGGAGCACCGAAGGAGAAGGAGTTATTGACGGCCTTTTGTACTGCTTCTTGAATCAATTCATTTCCGTGACCTAATATCATGGGACCCCATGAATTAATCAGTTCAACATATTCGTTATTATCTTCATCGTATACATAGGGCCCTTTGGCGGATTTTATAAAAATGGGTGTACCACCAACAGCCTTAAATGCTCTGACAGGTGAATTTACTCCCCCAGGAATAAATTTTTGTGCCTGGTCAAAAAGTTTTTTACTTGTAGAAAAATTCATCATATAATATTTAAATCCGAATAGTTAATCGGAGGAAAGGTTATTTAATCTTTTAATACTTATTCCAAAATTATCAAGGAATAGATGGTGGGTAATTTGCTATTTAAGCTGTCTTACCTTAAAGGACATAATTCCACTTAGTACCATTATATTTCAGGATCACTGGGACTTGGTTTTCGTTTGATTCCGTGTAATCAAACCCACCCAGCAAATATTCAGCGCCAAAATTGGTATAACTTCTCAGCTCTAATCCTTTCCTTACTTTGTCCTTGAACTTCGACATTGATCTACCAAAGAATAACAACTGATCATAACCCTGATAGGCATAAACAGAAGGAAAAGTGCTATACGAATTCCAGAAGTCCTTTTGGAACTCACGAACCGTTTCTTTGTCTTTGTCTATAAAATCAGGTTCCAGTAAATAAATATTATTGCTGTAATTAGAGGGTGCTTGCCTCAAATTATAGCTGGTTCCGGTTAGTAATACAGGAACAGTTGAAAGGTTTCTACCTGCTAAGGTTTGAATAAAGTTTTGTCCTGATCCGCTGACCGAAGAGAAATAAACAAAGTGAGAAGGCTTATCCGTTTCAAATTGTTTTACCATACGCTCCATCTGTTCTCTGGTGGCACCTACACTTTCAAGATCTAGTATTTTTCCAGATTTCTCTTTAATGTGAGCTGCATAAGAAAAAGCCATTGCCGAATCTTTTGGTGAGTTTCCATAGTAGATGGCAACCGATAAATTACGAGCCATTTTTTGCATCCATTCTACCCCCTTTTTTACTTGATAATCAATAGAAGGGTGTGCCAAATAAATATTTTTGGTTGATTTAATCAAAGCGGCATCCGTTGATAAAGGATTTAACATCAACATGTTAGCTTCTTCAATATAAGATGAAGCTATATCAAAAGTAGAAGCATAAAGCGGCCCAATAACCAAATTAGATTCATTGAACGCCTTGCTTTTGATGATCGCTTTCATTTGACGTTCCTCGGCACTAATATCATAAGGTACCAAATTGATATTAATTTTTTCCTTACGTAACGTCTGCTTTGCCAATTCCAATCCCATATAATAATCGTATGCAAATTGATTCCCCTTTCTTTGACCCGCGCTGAATTCATTCAGACGGAAAGGCATCAACACTGAAACGTCAAAATGATCCCGTTCCCATATACCTTCTATTTTAGGGATATTATGCTTAGGTTTTTCAGCCGTGATATTAAAATTGAATTTCTTTTGCAGGTTCTGAGCAATAATTAGATCGGGTTTAGAAGGGCTAGATAACTTATCCACTCTAGCAACTATTTCTTGAGCAATAAGTCGTTCTTCTGGAAACTGCTGATGGAGATTAATCAACTCAGCAAGTGTTGGCTTGGTATTTAGATTTTGTTGCTTGATCGCTTTTACATCTTCTTGAAAGGAGGAGTCCTTTATTTTTTCAAAGTATTGAAGTGCCATTTTCCAGTTACCAATGGCCAAATAATCTGCACCAATCAAATAATTGACCTCGGCCATTTTATTCCAACGAGGGAACCGATTAACGAGCTGCATTAGCATTTGACGACTTTCACTAAATTTCCTTAACTGGTAAGAGGCCAATGCATAATAATAATGGGAATATTCCGCATATTTTGTGGCGCTATTAGCATTGGTTAAGGGAGAAAGCTTGGCTAAAACAGCTGTATAATTTCCATTTTTATAATCCCTTACTGCTTCATGATAACTATTATCTATATTGTCCTTTTGCTTAAAAAGCTGCGCTGATGATTCAGCGGATATCAGCACTACAAAAACTAAGGCAAGAATTGAATATTTCATCGGCAAACTTTAAAAATGAATTAAAAGTTTAAATTAAACAATGCATCATAACTGTAAAATAAATAGGCAATGTTTCTTGATGAAACATTGCCTATTTGCTTGGTATGGAACTAAGTTATTTCTTTTTAGTTCTTTTCTCCAGCTCCGCTTGCTTCTTTTTTGCTTCGTCGGCAGCTTGAAGTGATTTTTCTAAATATTTTTGGAATTTAGTTTGTTTTTTCTCGCCATTGGCATTCTTCTTGCGATTTTCATCCAATATAGCGCGAATCTTATCTTCATTAACGAATCTTTTAATGATTAATTGCTGAACGATTGTTACCAAGTTAGATACGAAATAATAAAAAGTAAGACCCGCTGGGAAGGAGTTTAACACAAACATAAACATCACTGGCATCACATACCCAAGGGCCTTCATGTTCACTGGTCCTGGCTGCGTAGGTGTCATTTGGTTATTATAATAGGCATAACCAATACTTGAGATCGTCATCATGATTGTAAACAAACTCACATGATCTCCATAGAAAGGCACAGTGAATGGAAGTTTTATAAACGAGTCATAGGTCGATAAATCGTTGGCCCATAAGAAAGATTCTTGCCTTAATTCAATCAAGTTTGGGAAAAGAAAAAAGAGCGAAAACAAAATGGGCATAGTCGCAAGCACTGGAACACATCCACTTAGTGGGCTTACTCCTACCTGCTGGTACAGTTTCATTTGTTCTTGCTGTTGCTTTGCAGCATCATCGCTATTTTTTTCTCTGATTTCTTCCAACTCAGGAGCTAGCAGCTTCATTTTGGCCATACTGATGTATGACTTATAAGTTAAAGGAGTTAGCAATAACTTAACAAAAAGCACCAAGCAAATAATTAGGAGACCATAATTACTAATAAATTTCTCAAGGAAGAAAAATAATGGCACTAGAAAGTATTTATTTACTGGTTTCAAAAATGCATACCCTAAATATACATTATGATCAAAATTCTCAGCTTTAACCTTTTCGACTATATGGTAGTCGTTTGGACCTAAAAAGAATTGAAAATTAGCATCCCCTTTAGTGATGGCAGCCATTGGAATGGACGCAGAAGCCATCATCGATTTTACTATAACCGTATCATTAGGGTTAACATTTGCATTTAATGCCACATTTTGAAAAGGATATTTCTCCGAAATTAATCCCGCCAGAAAATACTTATGCTTCATGGTAAACCATTTTACTGGTTCTTCCACCTTTGCTTCCTCGTTGGAAGTTGCGCTGGCACCAAGGCTTTCAAGATCTTGAGTATAGTAATTCAGTGTTACTACCTCACGATTCTTTTTCATATCGTTTTCCAATTGCAGAAGGTCGTTTTCCCAATCAATCGTAAAAAACTGGTTACTACCAGCACTAACATTGGAATAAATTCCGTAATCAATTAAATAGCCCTCACCATGAATAACGTAAGTCTGTTCTACGGTTTCATTTTCAGAAACGTTGGCTTTAAATTTTACAATGACGGAATCACCTTCCGCTATTGTGGCACTTTCTGCATCAGTGCTAAAATAAATCTTGGCAAGATCCACGTTCCCCTTAGAGGTAGGCAGATTTAATTGAAATTTATTATAATTTTCAGATATAAGGTATAAAGGTTTTTGATCGTAAGTCTTATACTTTTTCAAAAGTACTTCTTTAAGCAATCCCCCTTTATTGGTGAGCACAATTCGTGCATCACTGGTTTCAAAAATAATATCCTTAGGCTCAATCGCTGGGTTGAGGGTATCCGTAGCACTTGAGTCGTTAGATATACCATTGGCACTTGTACTTTTATCGGTTACGGGTATTGACTGGGTCGCAACTTCTTCGGTCTTAACCGGTTCTTCCGGAGTTGGCACCAAAAGTTGGTAGCCTAGCAGCATCAGCATGATAAGCATCAGGCCGATAATAAAATTTTTATCCATTCTTAACTAAAATTTTAATAAAATATGACCCATATTAGGGAGTTCAAAGGTAGTAAGAATTTCCCTAAATGGCCTTGAAACATGATTAATGGTGTAAAATCAAGATAGAACTGCCTTTTTATCAAGACTAAAAGTTAAAGCTGCTTTTACAAAATTCACAAACAATGGATGTGGGTTCATTACAGTACTCTTAAGTTCAGGATGAAACTGAACGCCAACATAAAAGGGATGGCTTGGTAATTCTACCATTTCAACCAATTGATTTTCAGGGTTTATACCAGAAGAAATCAAACCATTGGCTTCAAAATCCTTGATATATTTATTGTTGAATTCGTAACGGTGGCGATGACGTTCACTGATATTGATCTTGCCATAAATTTGATGCGCCAGAGAATCCCTTTTTAATTTACATGGATATGCACCCAAACGCATGGTTCCCCCCTTATTAGAAACATCTTTTTGATCCTCCATCAAATGAATTACAGGATATTCTGTATTTCTATCCATTTCAATCGAATGAGCATCTTTCCATCCTAACACATTTCTTGCAAATTCAATTACGGCCATTTGCATTCCTAAACAAATTCCAAAAAATGGAATATTATTTTCCCTCACAAATTGAATAGCAGCTATTTTACCTTCCGTACCGCGTTCTCCAAAACCTGGGGCAACCAGTACGCCATCCAAATCCACCAGTTGCTCTATGGCCGTCTCAGGAGTTAAGCTTTCGGAATGGATCCAACGGATATGTACCTTACACTCATTGGCTGCACCGGCATGTATAAAGGACTCTATAATAGACTTATACGCATCATGCAGTTCGATGTATTTACCTACCAGACCAATGGTAATATCATTCTTAGGGTTTTTCAGTCGGTTTAAAAACTGTTTCCAAGAATCCAACTCAACATCTTTGTCGTTATAAATATCCAGCATATAGAGGGCACGCTGATCTAACCTTTCGGCGAGCATCAGTAACGGAACAGCATAAATGGTATCTGCATCTCTGGCCTCAATTACTGAGTTCACTTGTACATTACAGAAGAGTGCAATTTTACGACGTATATCCTGAGGAAGTGGGTGTTCGGATCTACAGACCAAAATATCTGGCTGAATTCCAGACTCTTGAAGCATTCTAACCGAATGTTGAGTAGGTTTTGTTTTTAATTCACCAGCAGAATTCAAATAAGGAATTAATGTTAAATGGATGATAAGAGTATCTTTCTCTTCCAGTTCAAACTTAATCTGCCTTACTGCTTCTAAAAAGGGCAATGATTCTATATCACCCACACAGCCTCCAATTTCGGTTATAACAATATCATAATCGCCCGATTGACCAAGAAGTAACATATTCCTTTTCAATTCGTCGGTAATATGTGGGACAACTTGTACTGTTTTACCTAGAAAATCCCCCCTTCTTTCTGCTGTAATTACGTTATGGTATATTCTACCCGTCGTAACGTTATTAGATTGGGAAGTTTTAACATTCAAAAAACGTTCGTAATGCCCTAAATCTAGATCGGTTTCTGCACCATCATCCGTAACATAGCATTCACCATGCTCATAAGGATTCATAGTACCCGGGTCTATATTAAGATATGGATCGAATTTTTGGATAGTAACTGAAAGACCTCTTGCTTGTAGAAGTTTTGCTAATGAAGATGCAATTATTCCTTTACCTAATGAAGATGTAACGCCGCCCGTAACAAAAATGTACTTAGCGGTCTTAAATGCTTTGGAAGCCATGAGACGTTGCTTTTTTTCTATGATTACGGGATACAAAGTTACAGATTATTCCAGTCCAAATTCAAGTAAGTTCAATTATTATTTTTCAAAATACTCATAACTCTTTGCTAGTCTGCATAGAAATAAATTTTAAAAATTTACAATCACCCAAAAATCCTATTTTTTAGTATTACCAAATTATTACCAAACATTATATGGCTATAATGGATAACACTTAGGACATTTGATTAAATTGGGCAACAAAACCTAATAAATATTGCCAAATGACCATTCAGGCCTCTATATATGTCGGACAGCCTTAAAGATTAGGTGTTCTACAAAATTGATTTAAAGAAAAAATAAATTCAAATCTGAAGGTCTAACTAAATTATTTCACACGGCGTACCGTCAAGTTTAAATCTAATTTTTTAGCGCCTGTTTAAATTTTAATGATAGAATTGTTGAAAGCTTATTTTTTGTTCGAACCAAAGCAAATTTTTATAAGAAGGAGCTTAACCCTCCTTCATCTATAACCGTTAATCGACTATACGTTAAAAAAAGTATAAAACAATTTCGGTTAGACCATATCGCAAATGGTTATATAGGTTCGCTTTTGTCATAAAAAACTAATTCCAACAATTGGCTAATAAATCGTTTTTAGGAATTATTAGACAACTAACGGTCCCATTAAATAACTCGTGGTAATGCCTCTTATAAACGGTCTTTAAAAGATTCATACCCAAATGATTTTATTAATTCAAATGCATTGGAGGGTCGCCAGATCCCAATGGAGGGCAAATTTACACCATTAAAGGTAGTTGTTTTAACCATGGTGTAATGAATCATATCTTCAAAAATAACTTGATCACCGGGCTCCAAAGGTTTGTCGAAGGAGTAATCACCTATAAAATCACCCGCCAAACAGGTCATTCCACCCATGCGGTACACAAACTTTCCAGTAACCGCTTCCTGATACGCCCCCTTAATGAAAGGCTTATAAGGCATCTCCAAAGTGTCTGGCATATGTGCAGCAAAAGAAGTATCTAATACCACTACGTTGATACCTTGGCTATCTATTACATCCAAAACTGTAGAAACCAAATCACCCGTTCTCCAGGCAATAGCAGAGCCTGGTTCCAAAATGACTTCAATATCATATTTGGCTCTTATGGCGCTTATCAGTTGTATTAATTTATCTATATCATAGCCTTCGCGAGTCATTAAATGTCCGCCTCCCATATTCAACCATTTAGCCTGATGCAGCAAATCGCCAAACCTTGCTTCCACCGCCTCCAGTGTTCGTTCTAAGGTATCCGATCCATTTTCACAAAGTGTATGAAAATGAAGACCTTCAATCCCATCTGGCAGTAGTTCTCCGAATTTATCACGCGTTACCCCAAGCCGGGAACCCGGCACACAAGGGTTATACATATCCGTACTTACTTCGGAATATTGTGGATTGAATCGAATACCAAAGGATAATTGCTGGTCTGGATTATGAGTGCGAAAAGCGTCAATTTGGTCTTTGTATTTTTCCCATTGAGAAATCGTATTGAAGGTAATATGGCTACTTCGAAGCAAGATCTCGCTAAATTCCACATCCAAATAAGCGGGCATATACGTATGCGCCGGTACTTCCATAAAGTCATTGATGAGCTTAACTTCATTCAACGAACTTGCAGTAGCACCGCTTAGGTATTCCTTAACAATTGGAAAGGCCGAATACATTGAAAAACCCTTAAGAGCAAGTATTATCTTACACCCAGCTGCTTTTTGAACGCTATCTATTAATGCGAGATTCTTCCTAAGCAACGACTCATCCAACACAAAACAGGGTGAAGGAATTGATTTATAATCGATTGGCATACTAAAATAAAATTACCTGAATTTAAAATTCTAAAATATTGAATGTTCTCTAACTTTGTAAGGCAAGTTAGAGCTTATAAAAACAAAGTTCTATCGTTTTTGTTCAAAATAAAATAAAGAATAATATGTCGTTTTTAGTACTAGATATAGAAATGACTGGGCCTGAACCCGGTTGGAATGAAATCATACAAATAGGTGCAGAGCTATTCGACGATAATTGGCAATCACTTGGCACCTATCTATCCAATGTTTATCCAGAAAATGAAGAGTCTTTTTCCAGTCATTCTGAAAAAATACATGGCCTTTCGAAAGAGGATTTAGAAGATGCACCAATGATTTATGATGTAATTCCTGAATTTGAGAACTGGATAAAAAAGCACAATCAAAATAAACCAAACCTCTTTAATGTAGTCATTTGCGGACAAAGTGTTATAAACGATATCAACTTTTTACGCTATGCTTATCGAAACGAAAAACTACGTTGGCCCTACTCCAATAAGCAAATAGATTTACATACCGTTTCTTATTTATTTTTCCAAATTCTCGAAAACAATGGACAACAAGTACCTCGTTCTCTGGGCTTAGGCTCTGTGGCCAGCTATTTTGGTTTTGAAAGAGAAGGGGATACACATAATGCCTTGGAAGATGCACAACTAACGGCCCGCTGTTTTAAAGAATTTTTTAAACTTACTAAAAAGCTAACGTTAAATTAATGGTTGACTATAATCCCAAAGACTGGTTTCGCTATATATTCTATTTTCAAAAAGCGGACACTGCCCGAAAATTAACTCCACGCTTATTTACTGGAATTTACGTGACTCCAATGATCTGAAAAATATATCATTGATGCATTCGCTTTTGGGGTTTGTCATTTCAATGCTTCTAGTCTTTAGAACCAATACGGCCTATGACCGATGGTGGGAAGGCAGAAAGCAATGGGGCAGCCTAATAAATGTTAGCCGAAATTTGTCGCTTAAGATCAACGCAATGCTTCCTGCTGAAATGGAAAAAGAAAGAGCATTTTTCCGGAAAATGATTCCAAATTATGCTACTGCATTAAAAAACCACCTTCGTACCAAGCTTATAAAAGACGAATTGGAAGAAACTGATGGGTTCTTATTACATAAAATAAGTCAGGAAACCCATGTTCCCAATCTAATAGCAAGCCTTCTGTTTAAAAAATTATTTGAACTTCAAAAAAAAGGAACTCTCCTTCCCGAACACTTATTATTACTAAATAATGAATTTGAATCCTTGACAAATATCTGCGGAGCTTGCGAAAGAATCAAAAATACACCCATTCCGCTTTCCTATAGTTCATTTATCAAAAAGTTCATATTCTTATATTGTATGACCTTACCTATTGGATATGTATTCAGTCTTCACTGGTGGATTGTACCTTTTGTGATGTTTGTTTTCTATATTTTAGCGAGTTTGGAAGTAATTGCGGAAGAAATTGAGGATCCGTTTGGACTTGATTCAAATGACTTACCCATTGAAAGAATCTGCAAAGGCGTTAAAAATTCGGCCATAGAACTAATTTGCTAAAAAATTAAAAATAATTTCAAATAGCAATTCAAACCTATATTTCACAGAAATGGACAAAATTGCTTTGATTGGGGTATTTTTTAAACCAAAAATATCATATATGTTAAATTTTGCATCAAATTAAATACAAAAAATAGCCTAAATTTTAGATTCAAGCCACTTTTTAAGAATTTCTAGTAAGCTGGAATGTTTTAAATTTTATTTGTTTCTTGCGTGTAACCTAAAATAAATAATGGCCACAAACAGAAAAACCATGAGAACGAAAACATATTTAATAGCAGCATTTGTATTTTCGAGTTTAATAGTAACCAATGTGGGTCATAGCCAATCCATAGTAGATCCTGGGGTTTCTACCCATAACTATAAACATCCAAACAAAGCAGCAAAAGCAAAAGAAATAAAAGGCGACAAAAACAAAATTGTAGTAGGAACATTTAAAAGCAACAAAACACCTCGCGTGGGCAAAAATGTGGTTACGACTAATACCCCTAAGTACAAAAGTACTCCCAAGAACTTGGTAGTATTCAGGAGATATTCGTCAGAAGGGGTTGAAATTAACCCACTGAACTCAGATAGGCATTACAAAGCCGCTCCGCTTCGGAAGGCAGAGGCCAAATCTGAAATCGCTTCAACAGAAGTCATACAGTACCCAAACATTGATTAACATTTAAAGCCAGCTGATAAAGCTGGCTTTTTTTATAAGCTCGTTTTTTTATCCAAGACCAAGAGTAACTTAAAACCAGCTAGTTCTGTTTGTAACTGGTTGCACTCTCCTTTCTCATAGGTATAGACGTTCCTTTTTCCATCGGGCATTCTTACCTCATAACTTCCAGCAGCAATTAATTTAACTGGACAAAAAACACCAAATCTTTCCGAATAAACCTCCTGACTACCAACCGGTTCCGAATAAAACAAGCCTGTCAAGGTACCATGTATATTCTTCTGTAAGCTTTTAATTTCTTTTTTCTCTGAATTATTCTCACTAAAAATTACTTTGTAGTGGTTACTGGGCAGGAGTTTAGTATTAGTTATTTCCTTCACATTTCCATTAATGGAGTGTATGGATCGTGCTTCCAATAATCGGCCTTTCGAAAATGAACTTTCGTTAACAAACTTTCCTGTTTGAAAAAGAAATTTAAATTCTGACTCCACTTTCTGAACTGTAATATCATTTATTTTTTTAAGCTCAAATACTTTTAATTTACCGATATCTTTCCCCGCAACAGACAAACTATATGTTTTATCCTGACCGATACCATCCACTGAATAGGTAAAAAGAAAAATAAAAAAAATTGTAAAGACCTTTAACATCATATTGGTGTAATTATAGCCTCAAAAGGTAAAATTCTTCTGAAATTAATCATTATTATAATTTAAACGGATTTGGAATTAAAAAATTTCAATGAACTGAACCGCAGTAGACTCCCACCTCCTAAGCCCATATTCATTCTTTTTACCAGTATCCTTCTGGAAAAGTGAACAAAAACCATACCGCAGGCTAAAACATACCCAATCCGAAACCTTTTCCCCTATTTTAAAACAATTAATCTCGTTAAAATTACAACTTCTTTGTTTTGTCCAATAAGTACTTTTTTAATTTATTATAATAATACAATTAAAGAAAACCATTTAATAGGATTAAACGTTAATTTTGCATCTGATTCAAATATCAATAACAGTATAATACAACAAAATAACTTTTCAGGTTTTACTTATTATTAGAAAAGTTATACGATACTCACTCAACGCAATAAAACCAGATGAATTTTTCCATATTAGTACAATCCCATTCACGACGCTATTTACGAATAGCTGTGGCTGCATTCTTTTTCGTGCAAGGATTAAGTTTTGCTGCTTGGGCAAGTAGGATTCCAGATATTAAAAACATGCTCCATCTTTCAGAAGGAGGACTAGGAAGCGTGCTGCTAGCACTTCCGGTAGGGCTCATGGCTAGCTTGCCTATTTCTGGCTGGATGGTTACCAAATACGGCAGTCGTAACATGGCACTAATTGGAGCAATACTATACGCTGTAACATTAATTTTGATTGGCTCCGTATCCAGTGTTGAACAACTGGTGATCGTTTTGTTTGCTTTTGGACTTTGGGGTAACCTCACCAACATCGCCATAAACACACAAGCAGTGGAGGCAGAACAAATTTACGGCAAGTCCATCATGGCCTCATTTCATGGCGTTTGGAGTATGGCCGGATTCCTAAGTGCAATTATTGGCTCCCTATTTATCACCTCTCATATTTCACCTAACATCCATTTTGTCTTTATAGCAATTGCGGCACTGGCAATTATATTAGTGGCCAATAGACATACTTTACCCGAACAAACTAAAAAAAATGAAACGTCCCAACCTCTTTTTGTAAAACCAGATCGTGACCTTTTGCTTTTAGGACTCATTGGATTTTGCGCCATGGTATGTGAAGGAGCTATGTTTGATTGGAGCGGGGTTTACTTCCAAGAAGTAGTGGGTGTACCTTCCAAACTTACAACCCTTGGTTATGTTGCATTTATGGGAACCATGACGACCGGACGATTCGCTGGTGATTGGTTGGCCAATAAAATTGGAAGAAAAAAGATGTTGAATTTCAGTGGTTTACTAATGGGAAGTGGACTTTTAATAGCGGTATTATTACCCTACATGCAAACAGCCACTTTTGGTTTTATGCTCGTTGGGTTTGGAGTTTCTTCCGTGGTGCCTTTAGTATATAGCGCTACTGGTCGTTCCAAAAGTATGTCTCCTGGAATGGCCTTAGCCGCAGTGTCTTCTATCAGCTTTATCGGTTTTCTGATTGGCCCTCCACTCATTGGCCTAGTTGCCCATTTTGCCTCTTTACAAATTTCATTCGCGATAGTAGCTATTCTTGCTTCACTTACCGCATATCTAGCCAATAAGGCAAAACTAATTCAATAACTGCAAATAAAACCAAAAGGAGGCCGAAAATAATACTACTATTTTCGGCCGCCGTTTTTTCAAGCATATATCAGAACTATATGGCAGTCCCGACTTTACAGCCATAAACTCGCTTATTATCGTACAATATAAAAAATTGGTTATCAATGATTTATATTGTACGAAAGATTTCAACTCGCATAATCCAACCTGCGCCATAACATCATAGTAGCCGCTAGTACGCCTGGATGAGATTACATTTATTGTTTGGAAAAATAAAATCACACCACTTCTGGAAACAGTTAGTACCTGCCTATTCTTCAAAAAATTAATGAAGGACATGATATAAAACAATTAGTGATCTCCCAAAAACTGACGAACATAATTCCGACTGGTCAAAATAGCTGTACGTACATCTTCCAAACTACCTTCATAAGCCTTGTCTTCTACCTCTATCACCACCGGCCCTCTATAACGTACATCCGTAAGCGCTGCAAAAAACCCTCTCCAGTTTACATCCCCGAGACCTGGCAATTTTGGTGAATGATATTCCAAAGGATTTGCCATTATTCCCACCCTATCCAATTTATCTCGATATAGCTTTACATCTTTGAGATGAATATGATGTAACCGGTCCTTGTAATCATAAATCGGTCTGAGCTCGTCCATCATTTGCCATATCATATGAGAAGGGTCATAATTAAGACCAAAAATAGGGCTCGGTATAATTTCAAACATACAATCCCATACAGCAGGACTAATCGCTAAATTTTTTCCACCGGGCCACTCATCATCCGTAAAAAACATAGGACAGTTCTCAATAGCAATCTTAATATTTTGCTCTTCCGCAAATCGGATTATTGTAGGCCATACCTTTTCAAAGGTCTTCAGGTTCTCTTTAATACTTTTATTTTGATCACGACCAATAAAAGTGGTAACTGTGGAAACGTCCAGCTTTTTAGCAGCACGAATTACTTCCATTATGTGTTCTACGTAAAATTGAGACTTTTCAAGATCTGGATATAACGGATTGGGGTAATAACCTAGTGCCGAAATTGAAACCTTATTTTCATTCAATAAAAATTTTATATCCTGGATACGTTTGTGATCCAGCTCTTGAACGTTTATATGTGTAACCCCTGCATACCGTCGAGCATCAGCATTATCACTCGGCCAACACATAACCTCTATACAAGAAAACCCATGATTCCCTGCAAATTTCAAAATATGATCTAATCCGAAATCTGCTAATATTGCACTATTAAATCCTAACTTCAGCATGTTAATTCTATATTTAATTTACTTCAATCTACAATAATATTTTTTGAATTAAGAATGAATTACCGTCAAATTGGTCAAACAAAGTTTGATGCCAAACTCCGAGTATTTCAAAGGCACACCTACTTATAACAAACCTAAGAAAGATCACTTTGAACCTAAATGATTTTAAGCACCAATTCTTATGATCTTCAAAAATGAAACAAACCATCCTACGGAAACTACATGCATTTTAGCTGGCTGAACAAAAGCATCTATTGGAATTATTAAAAATAATATTGGATAATTAATTATTTTTAATGGTTTAAAACATGAGGCTCTAAAAAGGGCACTTTTTATACGCTCTTAGAATTTGATAGAAAATAATATGTTAGACCAAGGTACATATATTCAAATCTCCGTCAATGAAATCCAAAAGACCTTCGCTAGAAATTTGGTAGAATATTCATTGCTCCACCATAAAATTACAAATATCTGGGACCACCAAATTACCATGCACGACAAAACCAGAATTTTGAGATATACGGGTACGCTTGGTGAAACTGTATTTGCAGATGCCTATCACCTACCCCGTCCTGAAAAATCCTTTGGAGCTCACGATGGACAAGACTGGGGACAAGACTTTTTAATCCCTTCGGACGATTTTCAGTTTGCCCTCGATATCAAGTCTATGAAGCGGATGAATGGGAGCCTTCAAAAAAAATACGTTTTAAATATACCTTCTTCTCAACTTCACAAGGTTAAATCTGTCACAACTCACTACTTTTGCATTTCGTTTCACCAATGTCCGACAAATGGCACCGTTGCTTCTTTACTTGGATTTATTGAAAAAGATGCATTAAAAAAAGGAGAGATTGGGATTTACTATCCAGCAAATACAAAAAGGATAAGGCAAGATAAAAGCCATTTTGTATTTAATGAAGACACGTATGAAGTCTTTTTCCAGGATCTAAAACCTCCCATATTAACCGAATCGATGCAGTTGCTTAAAGGATTTAAAATATGTCAATTTCGATAATTTCTCAAAACTAAATGGCCTCAAAGTCAAGAACATACTCACAAACAAAGCGACTAGGTCAAGTATATACTCCAGATCACATAGTAAGTAAAATTTTAAATGACGTAGGCTTCCTTAGTCCAAATTCCATCCGAAAAACCATATTAGATCCAGCTTGTGGAGACGGGCGTTTCTTGATAAAAATTGTACAACATATTATCACTCATTCAGAATTTTCAGAGCTTGAAAAAAATCTTCAATACGTTTTCGGGTGGGATATTGATAAGAATGCGATAAAGTTGTGTCGCAAAAACCTAAACCAACTTATAGAACCGCTAGGAATTAAAATTAAGTGGAATTTAAAGGTGGTAGATGCACTCACGCAACTAAGAAGTAGGCGTAAATTTGATTTTATAGTTGGGAACCCACCCTATATTCGAATTCAACATTTGGACGTAAAACAAAGAAAAGTAGTTCAAACTCAATTTAAATTTTGCAATTCTGGCGCAACCGACATTTTTATTGCATTCATTGAGTTATCCTTAAAACTGATAGCTGATGAAGGAATTTGTGGCTTTATTACTCCAAACTCCTATTTTTCTACTGAAACCGCCAAGACCCTACGTAATTTTTTTATTACCAACAGAAACCTGGTGCAGCTTACCAATTATAGGTCAGTTTCTGTATTCGGTAAAACGGGTACTTATCCAGCTATTACCATATTTTCAAATAAACGGCAGACCGATATAAAATTTGAGGTATGCAACCAGGATTTTGAATATACTTTTCGTGTGATAGATTTCAACGAACTTGAGATGAACAGTCCATGGCAATTAACAGTCCAAAAAAATGATCTGATTGAAGGAGTACCACTGGGGGATTTATGTCAAATTTCAGTTGGACTGACCACATTAGCAGACCAATTATTTATATTCAAACTTAAGAACAACGATTCCATCGCCACTTTGACCAATAGAAAAGGAGAAAATATATTCATTGAATGGAATATTTTGAAACCAGTTGTGAAGGGTTCAAAACTCAAATCCAGTAATGACCCTGTTACAGAGTATATTATTTTCCCGTACGTCAAAGACAATAATAAGAAGAACAAAATAATTCCAGAGCTGGTATTGAAAACCGAGTTTCCCTTAGCGTATGCTTATTTAAACTCTATTAGACCACAGCTGGATCAAAGGGATAATGGAAAACCCAACAAGACTGCATGGTATGCATTTGGGAGAGCTCAGGCTCTAGATTCCAGTTTTGGGCCCAAAATTGTTTTTTCTCCAATAAACAAAGCACCTAATTTTATTTATCTTTCCGATCACGAAAGTACCTTATACTCAGGGTATTTCATAAAGTGCAAACGCAATATTAGTAAACTGTTAGACCAATTGAACTCCGAAAGAATGAGGGATTATATCGAATCTTGCGGGAGAGATTTTCAAGGAGGATATAAAGGATACAATAAAAAAATTTTAGAGAAATTCATGATCACTGATGCTGAATTATTTATTTAAACTAAACCGTACTTACGAACTATCCAGAAAGAAAATTTAATGACAAATTAATTTCATTAATAAACTATTTGGAACAAAAGAAGGCAT